>JAJYSI010000302.1 GCA_021793635.1 Bacteroidota bacterium | reverse complement strand
CCAGTCTGATATTTGAGGGACAATTTTTCGACCCGAAAAATAACAATAAGTATGCGGTAAATCATTTTTACCCTTAACTTAATTTTGTTAATTAACCAACGTCTTTAGCGGATTTATTACGAAAAATTTTTTAGATAAATTTAATGAACAAAAAACAAAAGATAACAATATTCAGCGGACTTGCGGCGATAACAATTTCATTTGCAATCTGGGCTTTACAGGGTTTCCATTTGTTTACACATCAAAAAATTGAGATACAACTTCCTCAGTCTGACGTTGATAAGTTACTCGGGCAACCTCCGCGGTATGAGTGGATCAATCATTTTACCCTTGGACTTGAATATACACTCGCCTTTACTGCAATAGTTATTAGTATTTCTATCGTTATGTTCTTTCTTTTCAAAAACAAAAGGAAAATAAATTAATGAAAACTTCAATCAAGGTAATTTCTCTTTCAATTTTGTTTGCTGTTGCTATGTTCCCGCAAGGGTTGCCTAGCGGACAAGCCGGATTCGATGTGAAGGCATCCGGCGTTCAAACTTTTTCTTTTAAGGATGCCAAAGGTAGAAACCAAACTACTTTTACAAGTATAACAGCTCTAGATGAAGTCGACGGTACTTCAAACGAAGTCGATGGGAAAATTTCTTTTGATGTGAAAAATGTCGCTGCTACATTAAAAGGCGAAATATCAATAGCTGCTGCATCTATCAATACTGGGATTACAATGAGGGATAAAGACCTGCGAGCGCCAAAATGGTTAGATGCAGAACAATTTCCAAAAATTTCTTTTACTATCAAAAAGGTTACCGGGGTGAAGAAGCTTGCCGCCAATAAACTTGAAATGAATTTGCTTGGAATATTTTTTCTTCACGGTATTAAAAATGAAATTCCAATTTCCGCTACTTTAACATATCTCGATGAAAGTCCGGTAACAGAGACACGAGAACCGGGTGATTTACTTGGTGTTACAGCCAAATTTCAAATTATGCTTTCTAAGTTCGGGGTAAAAAATATGGTTCTCGGAAGTCGTGTCGCCGACAAAATCGATATAGGCGTAAATATTGTCGGGACGAATAAATTTTAACTAAATTTATCAGTTCTTCATCAACTTTTTAGAAAGCATATCAAGCTTACCGGCGACTTCACTTTTCTGGTCGCTGTCTAATTTTAGCGAGCCGATTTGTTTGAAATCATCATAAGCTTCTTCATTTAAATTTAGGTCTGCAAGAAGATTTGCAAAATAAATCCGGAAGTTTGACATCTTGCTTGTCTCAGGATATTTTCTGAAGGTTTCTTTTGCATCGATAATGGCAGACTCCTTAAAACCGCTTTCAGCAAGCTGAACTGCTCCGTTAAGTCGCTGTACTCCAAAATTGGAAGAAACAACAAAAGGCTCTTTGATACCGTTGATTTCAGCGCCGTAGACGGCAGTGTTTTTTGAGTTCGCTTCTTCTTTTTTCCTGGGTGCGTTAATCATGTCCTGCATTGCAAGCGCAAGTATAAGTTGATCAAGGGACATCTTCTTTAAATTAGTCAACGGTAATGCGGAAGACCCTTTAAGCACAAAATGGATATTATTTCCGTCGAGCGATACGGAAGATTTTTCGCCGGTAGAAATAGTTGAATTGGCGATTAATATTTCGCCCGGTTTTATCTGGCTCCAGTTTTCACTTGCCCCGATTTGAGTTTTGACATCTCCGACCACCTTTTCAGCCTTAAAATTTTGGGCAGAAATAATTCCTGCGCAAAAGAATAAAATTACAATTAATGTACTTTTCATAATAAACCTCTAAAATTTTTCTTCCTGTTTTTCGAGACTCCTTCGCAGCAGTTCGTGAAACAGATTTATTTTTACACGAAGAAGACACGAAGATAATATTTAAAATAAAACTTTTGGCATATCTTTAGTTATCACCAATAAACAAGATCAATATACATCAACAATTTCAACGATTCCCTTTGCAAGCCCTAAGTTATCAAGAGCATCCCGGTTAAATTTTTCCGAACCTAACTGCCAGGCTTTATCAAAGTTAGTAAGCGAAGTAGTCTCAACCGGAATCCAAACCTCATCAACTCCGGATTCGCTTTTTCTGATAAAATACTTACTGTCATTATCCGTAATTAATCTGGCTTGATCGGGTGATAGTTGTGTATCTATCAAAATATTAATATGTCCGATTCCATTCTGTGGCTTGTAATCGACGAGCGCTGTTTGGATCCCAACACTTTCAAGCAATGAGCTGTAAAGTACGCTAAGATCGTCACAATTGCCCCCTTTTAATTTTAAGGTTTCATTTGGGAACTGGACATAATCTTGAGCGGTAGTCGGATTGGCTGAGTAAACCAACTCTTTTACAAAGTTATTAAATAAAATTTTTGCTTTGTAAAAGACAGATATTGAATAAGCCATGGAATCGAGCTCGCTTTTGTATCGACTCAAAATTTTCTTTGAGTACTCCATCGAGAATTGATAATCGCGTTTAATAAAGTAGCGTAGGTTTATTACCTTGCCGTCCCATGAATTTATTCCATTAATCAAAATAGGTTTTTGAATTTGGTCGTCGGGTTGACTGTTATCCGCAGTTATAAAGAAATCTACGAAAGATATTCCGGTCTTTTTCTTATCGTAAGATTGGGGAATGATTGTATAGAAGGAAACCTCGGCTGTGTCTTTTGGCCCTATCTTAACAACAGGTGAAACAATTCTATCTTCATTAATGCCTTCAATTTTACTTGATGGCTTTATGGTGATTGTTCTGTGAGTAATATTAATGACCTTTGCAGTTGCAAAAGGACGATTAAGATAATTATCAGACATAGTAGGATAAATATCTCTTACAATATTTGCATCTAAAAATTGAACTTCTTTTTCCGCAATGGTATTTAGCGCAAATGTAACAGTAAGAATGGCTTTGTCATAGCTGTAACGGTTATTTATAATATTATCTAAGCCTTCGTTAGTAAATTCGCTGAAAGTATGCTGTATGTTTCTATTTGAAAAATATTTCACTCCGCTTAAAGAAACTCCGAAAAATTTTGTGTTGAAGGAAATCGCCGGAATGATTCCGGCAATAAAAGGGGACTGGTAGTTATCGTGAAACCCAGTTACGCCAATTCGAGCTTTTCCGTTGAATATGTTGAAGAAAATATCGAATCCAGTCTGGAGTGCGTTTGTAGTTTCATAAATAAAATTATAATCAAAATTTTCCGCAGGTGAAACCGAAAGCCCGAACGCAACGCCTTTATATTTTTTAATTTCGTATGGAATAAGGGTCGTATCAACTGCGGACTCATTAATGTTAAATAAATTTATGGTAGATAGAGAAAAAGAGAAATATTTTGACGGTAGATAGTTGAAACCAAAATCAGCGCGCCAAAAATTTATGTTATCTATTTTGCTAAAACGATTTAAATAAAGCGTATCTGAAAAAACAGGTTCCACTGATTCCTGATCAAATTCTTGTTTGAAATAGCGGAGAGAAAATCCTGCGCTAAACTGTCCGGAAAATTTATATGAATATCCGAATCCGAATAATTCCTTGTAAGTATATTTTGAGTCAAGCGCCTGGGATGTTGAATCATGTATCAAAATTGATTGACCATTATTAAAAATAAAATCCTTTTGATAACCCGGTGTATATCTAACTGAAACAAAATGCCTCCCGATTTGCTTTGATAGTGAAATCAGATATAAGCTCGAGGTAGGAGTATTCGAAAACTCACCTCCGTATGAAAACGACAGTCCCCAGTCTTTCAGTGAAGAAAAATTTTCCGGATTTGCTTCATAGCTGTTCATAAGCGTGCTGTTCTCCTCAAGAGGTGACCAGTAGCCAGAAAGTCCGAATGAGCTCTGCGCCGATATTTTGACTGTCCCTATCATAATAAAAAATATGATGGAGATGATGTAGCTGTTTTTCAAGGGATATTTAATATTATACTGTGAATGCTTTGGGAATAAACAGTTAAATCATTTCCTTGTTCGTTGTGATGAATTATAAATTGTCTAATAAAAGTAAAGACGAATCTGTCATATTTATTAAACGGTATTTCGTTTAGCAGTTTTGGTGGAACCGACAACTTACCATTGTCATTAGCGCTTAGCTTGTAGAGCGGATATGAAGTATTTGTGCCTTTTACCATGACGCCTAAAATAATCTCTACAACTTTGGGATTTGAAAGAGTCGATGCATTCCATTCAAGTAAGGCATTTAAATTTCCGTTTACCTTCTTGCCTGTCAGATTCACCCTGCCTGTTATTTCTTCCGGTGTTGGAATATTAAAACTATACTGCATTCCTCCGTTCATTTGGTCTAACTGGAATGAGATGGCAGAACCATAATCAAAATTGAATGGAATTGCAGAATTTTGGCTTAATATATATTGGTACCCTAGAACAGTATCCCTGTGGATACCGTGGTCGTTAAATCTAAGATGGTAAAGAATTTTGGCCGCTCTCTGATTATTAAATTTAACGATACCGGGCGCTATGGTAAGATAACCCATAACACCGCCATTTGAAGTATGAACAGCGTGACTCTTATCAAAAAAGACTGCTTGAGCTAAAGAGCTACTCGTTGTAATATTATTGACAGTAACTTTTACGCCGCTTATCGTAACAACATCAGAAGTACCGGAATAAGTAGTAGCAACACCGGTTGTATCAAAACCGTTGCTGTAATATTCATTACTGGTATCCTTTGTTAATACCTGAATTTGAACAGGGCTTTCCTGTGCGGAATTATCCTGTACAAGCTCGGTTGGCGCCGGATTATCGCAACCAAAAATGAAAAGCAACAACCCG
>JAJYSI010000301.1 GCA_021793635.1 Bacteroidota bacterium | reverse complement strand
ACGGATCCCATGTTGTTGATGTTATAAAACCCCAGCCGAACTTTTTAATTGAAAGAATCGAGTGGGAATACATTTCCCATCCCATAAAAATAATAAGCAGAAAGACTAACACCGCAAAAAGCAGTGTTAGTCTTTCAAAAAATATATCGCCGAGATTATTATTGCCTAATATTTTAGCAAGAAAAGTCTTACGATTTGAGTTTGCTTTCTCTCTGCTTTTCGTAAAATATTCTTTTAACTTCTCCTGCGATTTGCTTTCTTTTACAATTTCCACTTGATTATTCAGTACTAAAGTTTCTTTCCGTTACTGGTAATTGAATTAATTTTCTCAAGATCAAGCTTTTGAACAGGCTTTGGAAGAGGCGCGTAATAAAGGCTTGTAGCGTCGTTTTGTCCTTTGGTTACAGCCCATCTCAAAAACTTAACAAGAGCTTCTGCATGTTCGCGGTTCTTAATATCATGAGGAACTACGATCCATGAGAACCCGCAAATCGGGTAGGAATTTTTACCGTCTGCATTAGTAATAACCGCTCTAAGATCCTTCGGCATATGTGCCGCTGCGCCTGCTGCAGCTTCGGAAACCGTATTGAAATTAACTTCAATAAAATTTCCTGCTTTATTCTTCATAACACAGTATGGCAAGTTATTCTGTTTTGCATAAGCCAATTCTATATAACCGATTGCGCCTTGAGTCTGTGCTATAATTCCGGCAACACCTTCTGTTCCTTTTGCACCAAGCCCAACAGGCCAGTTAACTGAAATACTATTACCTACTTTTTTTGCCCATTCAGGACTTACCTTAGATAAATAGCTTGTAAAAATAAATGTGGTGCCGCTGCCTTCCGAACGATGTGCGACTAAAATAGCTTTATTAGGAAGATTTCTTCCGGGATTTAATTTTACTAATCTTGGGTCATTCCATTTTGTAATCTTACCAAGATAAATATCAGCAAGAGTAGGACCATCAAGCTTGATACCCTGTCCGACAGAAGGAAGATTATAAGTAATAGCAACACCGCCCATTATAATTGGAAGGTGAACTACATCGGTTCCTCTTTTTTGTTTGAATGTATTCATTTGCTGTTCGGTTAAAGGTGCATCCGAAGCACCGAAATCAACTGTTCCTTCGGTTAACTGCTGTATACCGCCGCCGCTTCCGATAGATGCATAGTTGATTTGAATACCCGTCATTTTATTATAAGTATCGAACCACTTTGAAAAGATCGGGTAATCAAAAGTAGAGCCCGCACCGGTAAGTTTTACCTGTGCGTTTATATTTGATGCAGCAAATAAAATTCCAGCAATTAGAACCACCACTGAAAAGATTTTTAATTTCATCTTATTTCTCCTAAGTAAATATAAAAAATTTAAATAATATATTGATTAAAAAATAGTTTTAGAAACTCACGTAAAATGTAGCACGTGCAAGCAAGTCGGCAGTTGAGCCCGGATTTCCAAATGAAACAGATTCAATGTTTGGCATAATATGAACATTCTTCTCCACTGTCCAGTCTAATGCAGCCATAATTAAGCTTTGAGTAGCGGTTGCATAAGAAGTATTTTTGTTTGATGCGGTAGTCGGAACAAAATTGTCGTACCTAGCAACAAGATGTAAATTATTTGTAAGTGCTACCCATCCGTTTAAGCTGATACCATTCCTCTGCAATGTACCAGCAGCAGAAGTACTTAATCCGTTAGCAAAATACTGTCCGCCTATGCTGAATTCTTTATTCGCATAGTTTGCGATAATATCAACAATTCTGTTATTAAGTCCGGCAGGTCCGTCATTGTACTGTCCGTTCAGCAAAATTGTAAGTTCCTTTACCGGATTGAATTGCAAATATAAATAGGCGGCTTTATATTTATTCGTTGGAACGCCATTGCCGCTGTTATTACCTATTAATAATCCAGCCTTGAACTGATCTGAAAAGACTTGGTTAAATGAAACACCAAGATCTCTTGATGCAGAAATTCCGTGTAAATCTTCAATCGTTTTCTCTATTGGTCTGTAGCCGAATATTCCTTCTGCCATATTGATTTGAGGAGTTCCCTGTAAACCGATTATAATATTACCTCCATTGGTAACATTCTTCCATTGGATGAAAGCATCTTTTATCATAGTAGAAAGCTTACCTGTATTGTTCCCGCCGCCCAGACTCGATGCGCTGGGATCTGATTCCAAACGGAATTGAGCAAGAAAATCCGGAGCTACATTATAAGCAGCTGTTAAGTATATACGTCTGTAATCAAAAGCACCCATGCTTTTCTCTAATTTCCCGGCATTTCCTAATGTAGAAGTGGGGTTCACTGGATTAGTATTATCATGATTAACAACGTAATAATAATCGCCAAAAAACAGCCCTGAAAATGTCGGAAGATTCTGAGCATTTGTCAGTCCAACTAAAAATGGAAGGACAATAATTAGCAGTGCAAGTTTTTTCATATAGTATTTCTCTCTTTATTTAGTTATTAAATAGTTTAATTATTATTATTTGAATGTCGCAAAGTCAAAAAAATTGATGCGGTAATTATATATATAAAAACTTCCGCCAATGTTAAGACACTGTTAAGGTTGTGTTAAGAAATTGTTAAGTCACAAAGCGGCAAAATGTATTGGAATATATGGTATAGAGGTATAAGGTATAATCTACCGGTAAAAATACTTTTCGCATAATGAATAAGCTGCCTTTGGCGAGCTTCGCTTACGCGGGAAATCGTTTGGCGTTATTCGGTAACTCACGAAGTGACTGCTCGAATAACAATCCGTGATGCCTTAGCAATCCTTTCTATTTATCGACAATATGGATGGATGTGTGAATTATACCGTTATACTTAATGATCCTTACCAATAGAATTCAGAATAAAGTTGAGTAATTTTGTTCCGGTAAAAAAATAAAAGATAATACAATGAACATTTCCGATCTGGAAAGACTTAAAGACAAGCTGCCGGTACATCCGGGTATACTTAGGAAAAATGATTACCTAAATTCCGCTGTATTAATACCACTTGTAATGATTGGAGGGGAGTATAATTTTCTTTTTGAAAAACGTGCGGCGCATATTAGGCAAGGCGGCGAGGTTTGTTTCCCCGGCGGTGAGATTGATCCGGAAGTCGATTCATCCTTTAGAGACGCAGCAATAAGAGAAACAGTTGAGGAACTTGGAATTCATAAGGAAAAAATCTCTGCCTTCGGAATCCTTGATACTTTAATCGGTCCAATGGGTGTTACTGTTGATTCGGTAATAGGGATTTTAGACATTCAGGATATTTCTTCACTCAACTTCGATAAGAATGAAGTTGAAAAAATATTTCTAATACCGGTCTCTTTCTTTGCAGAAAATGAGCCTGAAAAATACCATGTAAGGCTTGAGATAAATCCGACGGAAGTCGATAAGAACGGCGATAAGATAAATACACTGCCGGTAAAAGAACTGCAGCTTCCGGATAGGTATTCAAAAACGTGGAGGGGACGCAAGCACGAGATACTCGTTTATAAAACTTCAGAAGGAATAATATGGGGCTTGACTGCGGCTCTTATTTATGAAGTTGTTCAAAAGCTTAAATAATAAAACATTTACCCGTAAAGCCTGTTCCTAATCTTGCTCTTTATCTTAATCGTAATCGGATTTATTCCATTGTAAAAATTTTTCTTAACCCGATTAAGAGAAAGATAACAATTAAGATTATGACAGTTGTAAAAGACTTTGACGTTAAAAATAAACAGCAAGCCAGATTGTTTCTGTCGTATTGTCGGTCCACTCTACTCTATGTTTTACGTGAGGCGGGATTATCAGGTAATCACCTTTTGTCATTAAGGTTGGTTTAGGCTCACCCATAAATTGAAGCTTTGCCCTTCCTCTTAACACCACAACAAATTCATTCTTTGATTGATCATACCAGAAGTCTTTTTTAGATGAATGCCCTTTTGAAATTATACGCTCAATCCGGATGTCCTTTACTTCAGAAATTTTTTCAATAGCTTCATTAGTCAAATCAACCGGAAGATTCCTTAGAAAATTTTCTACCTTCATGTCCCGTTTATCCTTTGTAATAGTTGGTAAAAGGAATAACTGATGAAATACAATTAAGATTCATTAAGCATCCCCAATTGTTAAAATAAATTCAGGACAAAGTTAGCAAATATTTTTTTAAGTCAAAATATTTTCTATGCTTACAAATAAGATTTCAGATGCTGGACGTAAGCCTCCGCGCCGCCGGGCTGATACCCGGTAACTCCAAGCACTGAACCATTGCTGCTTAATAGAACTATTGTCGGATAGCCCTGCACTCCGAATCGCTGTGCTAATTGATCGTTATAAAATTTTGTCTCGGGGCTTTGAGGTATATTTTCCGGGAAGTCAATTTTTACCAGTATAAGATTTTCTTTTGCATAATCAACAAAAGCATCTTTTGAAAAAACTTCATTCTTAAGGCGCTTGCACCATACGCACCAATCCGAGCCGGTGAAATCAACTAATATAGGTTTTCCTTCTTTTTGCGCTACGGCTTCGGCTTGTTCAAGATTATCATACCATTTTAAAGAATCATATTTACTTCCGCAGCCAAGCGATGATAAAAGTAAAACGACTAAAAATGCACCGGCTAATTTTTTCAAGTTTTTCTCCAACTTAATTTTTATCAACGGAAGTATGATGAGAAATTTCTTAAAAAGATTCCCGTTGCATTATTTTTAATCATTAAAAAAAAGAAAATCGCCGTTCAATGTACTTCACTCCTCCGGCATCAAGTATCCGGAAACCAGCATCTGAAATCCAGCATTCAGATTCATACTTCACTTTACAGTTTTAGC
>JAJYSI010000300.1 GCA_021793635.1 Bacteroidota bacterium | reverse complement strand
CCTTTGCGGAAACACTCTCGATAAAATCCTTAGCTACTTTATAGTTTACATCCGCATCCCAAAGAACACGCCGGATTTCTCTTAAAGTATCCGATATATTTTTTTCTGTAAGCCTGCCCTGCCCGCGTACTTTCTTTAAAGCAGTGTCAATTTTAAGAGATAAATCTTCAAGCATAATCTACAAAATTTCTTTCATCATTTTCTTATTCCTACCCGTTATCATACTTAACTTCCTACTCTTAATCTTGAACTCCTATCAAGCACCTTTTAACGCATTAGCGCCGGAAACAATTTCTAAAATTTCCTTTGTAATTGCCGCTTGACGCTCTTTGTTGTATTTCAATTGCAGCGTTCGTATAAGTTCTTTAGCATTTGTCGTAGCGTTATCCATTGCGGTCATCTGCGCGCCAAACTCAGCGGCATTCGATTCTAAAAGTATGCGCCACATTTGGGCTTTCAAATGTTTCGGTAAAAGATAATTAAAAATATATTTCTGGTCAGGCTCAAATATGTAATTAGGCAGCGCCACAGGATAAGTTATATTTTCAACAATTAACTTGACAGGAATCGGTAGGAATTGTTCAACAACAATTTTCTGTTGAATGATAGATTTGAACTCGTTATAGATGATAATTACTTTCTGAAACGAATCATTCAAATATCCCTTAATGATTTCGTCGATAATTTCTAAAGAGTAGTCATAACGCAGCGAGGAAAAAATACCCGTTTTTTTTCCGGAAATATTAAAATCTCTCTTACTAAAAAATTCGTATCCTTTTTTACCAACACCAAAGATAGAAACATTTGCATTTCCGCCAAGTTCTTCTTTTATATAACGATTTGCTTCCTTGATTATGTTAGCGTTGAAAGCGCCGCATAGCCCTCTGTCGGCAGTTACTACAACTATCGCAACGTTTTTTACTTCTTTATTCTTGAGATAAGGATTGTTAGCTAAATCGTCTTCCGTAGCTAAGTGAGAAAGCAATTCGAATATTTGCCTGGCGTATGGGCGTGCGTTTACAATTGCTTCTTGTGCACGGCGCAGTTTTGCCGCGGCAACCATTTTCATTGCCTTGGTAATCTTTTGCGTACTTTGAACGCCCTTAATTCTTCCTTTTATGTCGCGTAATGTTGCCATTAATTTCTTTTAAGTCCTAAGCGCTTACCTTAAATACACCGGAAAATTCTTTTACAGTCAGCTTTAACTTTTCACTTGTTTCGTCGCTTAATTGTTTTTCCTTTTTAATAATATTAAAAATATCGTTATGATTAACTTCGATGTATTCAAGAATTTCTTTTATAAACCTTTCAAGTTCATGAACCGGAATTTCGTCAAGAAATCCGTTAGTACCCAAATAAACACCCACTACCTGACGTTCAATTGTTATCGGAGCGTACTGTCCTTGTTTTAGAAGTTCTACTAATCTCACTCCGCGTGAAAGTGTTCTTTGAGTTGATTTATCAAGATCAGAGCCGAACTTTGCAAAGGCTTCAAGCTCGCGGTATTGTGCAAGGTCAAGCTTCAAGGTTCCGGCAACTTTTTTCATAGCTTTTATTTGTGCATTACCGCCAACTCGCGAAACCGAAATACCAACATTTATAGCAGGTCTTACACCGGCGTTAAATAAATTTGATTCGAGATAAATCTGCCCGTCGGTAATAGAAATCACGTTTGTAGGAATGTAAGCAGAAACATCTCCTTGCTGAGTTTCTATAATTGGAAGCGCTGTTAGACTTCCTCCCCCTAATTTATCATTCAATTTTGAAGCGCGCTCTAAAAGTCGTGAATGAAGATAAAACACATCACCTGGATATGCTTCTCTTCCCGGAGGTCTTCTTAGTAAAAGGGAAAGCTCGCGGTAAGCCGCAGCTTGTTTTGAAAGATCATCATAAATTACTAACGCATGCCTGCCATTATCCCGGAAATATTCTCCCAAAGTTGCTCCCGAATAAGGGGCAATAAATTGGAGGGGAGCCGGTTCTGAAGCGGCGGCAGAAATAACCGTTGTAAAATCCATTGCACCGTGTTCGTATAATTTTGCAACTACTTGAGCAACGGTTGAACTTTTTTGCCCTATTGCAACATAAATACAATAAACCGGTTGAATACCAAGGCTTTTTGCCTCTTCGGTGTGGGTATATTTTTGATTGATGATAGCATCTACAGCTACAGCAGTTTTCCCTGTCTGCCTATCACCGATAATTAATTCTCTTTGTCCGCGGCCAATCGGAATCATTGCATCGATTGCCGTAATACCGGTTTGAAGCGGTTCCTTAACGGGCTGACGTTGAACAACGCTCAAAGCCTTTCTTTCGATAGGAGAAAATTTCGTTGTGTTTATAGCTCCTTTTCCATCAATGGGAAATCCGAGCGGAGTAATGACTCTGCCGAGCATTTCTTCGCCTACAGGCATCGAAGCAACTCTTTTAGTCCTTTTAACAACATCGCCTTCTTTAACTAAAGTAGAATCACCAAAAAGAACGCAGCCAACGCTGTCTTCTTCGAGGTTTAACACCATCCCAAAAACATCATTCGGAAATTCCACAAGTTCGCTTGACATCACCTTTGACAGTCCGTATACTCTCGCTATACCGTCTCCGACTTGCAAAACAGTGCCAACGTCGTAAATGTCTACTTCGTTTTCGTAACCCGATAATTGTTTCCTTAGTATTGCCGAAATTTCATCCGGTCTTACTTCAGCCATTTTTATTTTTCCTTTTTAACTCTTTTTAATTTAATGAAACGCCGCCCTTTAGGAACTGTTTTTTCAATAATTCCAATTGATGGCTTAGCGATGCATCGAAAACCGTATCACCCACTTGCGCTATAAAGCCGCCAATAGTTGAAGGGTCAATTGAAAAATTAATCTTTACTTTCTTATTCAAATATTTTTCAAAATTACTTTTCAGCTGACTTATCTGCTCATCAGTAAATTTAACGGCTGTGCGCACACTTACGTTTACAATTCCCAAATATTTATCTCGTAACTCCAGATATATACTAGCAATGCTATTCAAAAGATTTTCGCGGTTTTTTTCGACAAGAAATTTCAGAAAGTTCATCGATTCATCGCCAATCTTACTCTTAAATATTCCTTCAAGAACGGACAGCTTTACATTTGGTTTAACAACAGGATTAGAAAGCGCCGATTGAAGCTGCCTGCTTGATTCAATTGCCGAATGAATTAATTCCACATCTCTTGAAACCGTTTCAACGATGTTTTTTTCTATCGCTGTATCCAGCAAGGAAGTTGCATATCTAACCGAGACCTTATATTCGCTCATAGAATTAATTTTTCGTTATTTCTCCGATATACCTATTTGCAATTTTTTTCTGAGTTTCTTCATTAAGATTCTCATCCAAAATTTTCCCGGCAGCTTGCACAGCAATCTCCGCAATTTGATTTTTTAATTCATCAAATGCGGTGTCTTTTTTCCTTTCGATTTCAGCCGAAGCTTCATCGATAATTTTCTTCGCTTCCGATCTGCTTTCACTAATAATTTGGTCTTTAAGTTTTTCAGCATAGATGCGGCTTTGGTTTATAATCTTTTTCGATTCTTCTTCTGCCTTTGCAAGGTTAGCTTGATTTTCGTCTAATATTTTTTGGGCTTCTTGCTTAGCTTTTTCTGCTTTCTCTAAAGATTCCTTGATTGCATTTTCACGCTGATCCAAAGCAATAAGAATCGGTTTCCATGCAAATTTTTTCAGTATCAAGAGAAGAAAGATAAAAGTAACTACAGTCCAAAAAACGACACCCGGATTAACATCAATCAAACTGCCGCCGCCTTCTTGTTCCAATGCCAGTACTAAAAAACTAAAAACGGTAAGCATAATTACACTTCCTATATTTTTTTATTCGAACTAAAACAACAAAGTCAAGCTTTGAATGCTAAAAGGATACAAATAACCAGACCAAAAAAAGAAACGCCTTCGATTAAAGCGGCTGCAATAATCATAGCGGTTCTGATAGGTGAAATTGCTTCCGGTTGTCTACCCATAGAATCCATTGCCGAAGCGGCAAGTTTACCGATGCCGATTCCGGCTCCGATTACTACTAAACCAGCGCCGATTCCGGCTGCTAACCATGCTAAATTCATCTTGTTCTCCTTAAATATTTTTGTTTTGTTAAAAAAATTAATGATCTGAGTGAACAGACATCCCGATAAAAAGGGCAGTTAACATCGTGAAAATGTATGCTTGAATAACTGCAACTAATAATTCTAAAAGTTCAATGAAAAGTGCAAAGCCGACCGATACGGGGGCAACATAAATTGTGTGCATAATAAAAATCAATCCTAACAAGGAAAAAATAACTATATGACCTGCAATCATGTTGGCAAAAAGACGAATGCACAACGCAAACGGCTTTGTAAATAAACCTAATATCTCGAGCGGAATAATAATTATCAAAATCAATTTCGGCATTCCCGAAGGAACTAATCCTTTGAAATATCTAATTGCCCCATGGCTTTTAATGCCTGCAAACTGAGTTACGACAAATGAAATACTTGCCAGAGCAGCGGTTACTGCAATGTTGCCGGTAACTGTTGCCGAATAAGGAATAAGCCCGAACAAATTACTTAGCAGAATAAAGAAAAATAGCGTAAGTAAATAAGGTAAAAATGATTCATAGCCTTTTCCGATTGAAGGCGCCACTATTTCATCACGTACAAAAATTATCAAGACTTCAAATAAGTTTGCAAATCCTTTAGGAATAATAGATTTTTTATATGTCCTTGCAACTGATAAAGCAATTATTATTAGAATCGCAGCTATTAGGAAAATGAAAAATACATGTTTAGTGATTGAC
>JAJYSI010000299.1 GCA_021793635.1 Bacteroidota bacterium | reverse complement strand
CTCGCTCAAGCGAAATTATTACCGAAGCTTTTATCGAGGAATTTATTGATGATTTTTTAGAATGTGCCGGCAAGTTCGAAGTATTCTTTTCGCCTCCTCAAGTTACAATTGACGTTATGAATATTTTAAAAAAGCTTAAAGAACATCAGACTACAGATATTTTAACTGAGAAAATTGATTCAATCATTTCAGTCCTAAACGGCAAGCTTTTGGAACTGAATACCTTTATGGAAGGTAAGCACTTAAATAATTATGAAATAAAAAAGATTCACCTTCCGATGCTTGAGAATAATACTTCCCAAGGTTATGATCTTTGGCTTGGAACTCTTGAGACAGTAACAGTCAGCATTAAAAAGAACAGTACGAAAAATAACATCATTTTAGTCCCGCATGCCGGCTCTAGCGATGCCGGATTAACAGAGCAGGTAAATAAATCATGGAATACTGCGATAGAATATATTCAAAAGCGCGGTGGAAGAATAAACAGTTATCATACGGTAGTAATTCAATTTGAAAACCAGGTTGCAAATTTTATCGGTACATCTTTAGGAGCCGCACTAACTCTTAGCTTCATCGAAGAGCTAATAACATTTTACAACTTTCCATATTCAATTTCGATTAAAGAAAATACTGCCATCACCGGAGGCTTTGATGATAAAGGCAGCTTAATTTCAATTGATGAAAGCTTTGTATTAAACAAGCTGGAAATAGTATTCTATTCATTCATAAACATATTTATTGTACCTGAGAAAAATAAAGCTGCCGCCGAGGCATATCTTCATTCATTAAAGAATCTTTATCCCTCAAGAGATCTGGAAATAATCGGGATAAAAAATCTTCAGGATCTATTTAACAGAAGAAACTTAATAGATATTAAAAAGCTAAGTCTTGTTAAAAGAACAAACAAGTATGCAAAGAAGAATTGGGTTGTTGGTATTCTGCTGTTAATAATCATAGTTATTTCAGGTTATTTTTATGAATATAATTTTGATGATAACCCGGCAATATTACACCGCAAGGGCAGAATTTTATTTGTTGAAAATAGAAACGGTAGAGTATTATTTACTAAGACTTTTGCCGATCCAGGCATAGAAAATCCGGACAATGCTTTCCTCAAATGTTACCAGATGCTTGCAGATATCAATGAAGACGGCAGAAAGGATTTAATAATTGCCGGTGAGTATCAAGATAGTCTCAAATCAAGTTTTAAACCTGGAAGCATTACATGCTATGATCATACCGGTAGGGAAATATGGAATTATTTATTTAAGGATACGATATCATCACCGGGCGAGGTTCTTTCAAAAAATTATGGAAGTAAATTAATTGATACAGCAACAATAAATAAAACAAAAGTGCTGATTGCATATTCACAGAATAAAGAATCTTTTGGTTCAGCTATTTATATGCTTAATTTAAAAACAGGCAAACGTGTATTCGGTACCTTTTGGCATCCGGGATTTATTTTTAATGGCTATGTCGTTAATCTAAAAAATAATAATGGAAAAGAATTGATTTTCGATGCAATTAATAACTCTTGGCATAGCCATTTTATTGCTGTCGGTGCACTTAGCTTGAAAGATATAAATGGGAAAGCTCCCTCAGACATGCACCACAATTATTTCGGTGAAGAGCTAGCTTCATTAGAAAATTACATACTTTTACCTGATGAAGATTGTAGAAAAGTAATTAATCCGACACAATTTCTTTACAGTGCACCTGAAGATTTCCTTTATGATGCTAGAACTAATACTTTAGACTGCAGCACCTATTTAAATAGTGAAAGAATCGGAAGTGTAGCTTATTGTATTTCACCGGATTTCAATAGAATTAACGTAATAATTGGCGATGATTTTGCAAGGCTAAGAGACGCTCTTGTAGATTCTAAAAAACTGAACCCGCCTTTAAGCGATACTCAGGAATATAGAGATCTTTTAATAAGCCAAATACTTTGGTGGAATGGTAAAAAGTTTGTAAAGAAAAATGAATTAAATAATTAAAATAATACAAGTCTCCTTTCTATTTATATAAAAGTGAACTTTTGTAGCTGACCTAATCTTAATCTAATTTAACTCCGATTAAGATTAAGATTATGAGCAAGATTAAGAGAAGCCTTATTCACTTCTGTTAAGTGTATTATAAATTATCATTCATCCTTATTATCGATAACTTACTATTCAACTCTTTCAATTGAATAGTTGCCGGATCGACTGAAGCTAATGTATTAATTAAAGTTTTCAATTCTTCAATATTTTTTTCTCCTCTTTTAATAATTTCTTCATTTACTCCGGAGTCTTTCATATCTAATATTAAAAGCTGCATAGATGACGCAGAATTATGAAGGATGTCCTGTATAGTACGCATGGTTGCATTAAATATTTCTGTTCTCTCCTGACTTAATTTTTTCTTAAGGCTTATTTCGCGCTGCCAAATAAATAATAAAAGAATGAGAAGCAAAGGAACTATCCAAAGGAAATTTCTTTTTGCAAGATATTGGAAGAAATTCAGAAGAGGATGCATCCCCCAAAATACATTCACAACTAAAAAGAAAAAAATAACAACTGAAATAATGATTAAAAGAGAGGACCGGCTTTTTAAAATTTTCATACAATAATCAAATATATCTAACTATCTAAAGGGATCTAATTAAGATTTGAGTGTACTTAATTGTAAGTTAATTGAAAACAAATTTACTCAAAAAGAAATGAAAAATCGTAGCGTAATTTACGAATTAGAACTGAATCATAGGAATAACTGGAAAATGGAGTAATGGGGTAAATTCGACTTCTCCATTATTCCAAAGAGTTGAGTAATAGTTCTCAGAACTCGAAACCGCCGAAACTAACATTTAAGCCGGAAAGTTTCGTTTCTCTGACATCTTCCGGAAATAAAGTTGATGAATAGTATTGGACGTCAAAGTGGTCTGCAATGTAATTAAAAACCCTGTCCGAGGTATATGCTTTTAGAAGAGTAAAAATTCCTTTTATTCTTACTCCAAAGCCGTACGATTTTTCTTGACGAAAGCCTTGTCCGTCAAATCTTCCTATCATAAAATCAATCGTTTCAAAAAAGCTGAAGTTATTTCCTTTATGAACAGTTACATTATCATCGCCTTTAAGTTCAATCAGGTTTTTACCGAAGACAATATCGCCGGTTAAGCCCTGGTAATTTACGGTATTGTTTGTCAAATCAACTTGAGCAAGAATATTATCTGCTTCCGCTATAAAATCATATTCGAATGCTCTCAAGATTGAATTATTCAGCTTGATATCAAGTCCGGCAGATAAAGTATAGCCTAATCTCGCTGTCCTCGGCAGCGGATCTGATTGAGCAGGATCTATATAATATATTTCTTTTCCAATATTCAATTGAGAATATCCCATCGAAATATTAAAGTAAGGCATTGCCGGAATACTTTGAAGGACATTAAAGTGTAAATCCGGCTCAATAAGTTTAGTTACCGGAATAGTCATCAATAATCCGTAATCCATGGTCGATACATCCGCTTCAACACTCTTCGAATCGTTAAATGAAAATGACGGCAGAACAGAATGGATTGATTTGTAAGTTAGCCCTGCACTAATCTGAATATAGTAATCCAGACCAACACCAAATCCATAAGCATTGTATCCATCATAAGAATCATTTAATATAGGATTTCCAGATAAACCGTAGTCCATTTTTGAATGAATATAGCCAAAGCCAGCACTCAGCTTTAATCCGTTAAGAAGCTTTTCAAAGTTATACCCGATGTTAAAAGAAGTATTTTTATATACACCATGGAAAACATAAGGCATCCAATGACTAGTTGACGGATCAAGCTGGTAAGATAAGTTTTCGGTTTGACTCATGTAACCAAGCTGTGCAGGATTATAATAAAATCCATACGGATCATGGTTTGGCAGCGAAACGCCAATCTCTCCCAGTCCGTTTAATCTTGGAGATGGATTTAATTGTAAAACAGGCAAAGCAGTTTGCCCCTGTGAAAAAGAAATTTGAACAAAAGCAAAAGAGAAAAACAAAGCTGCAATAACACGGAAAGATTTCATAAAGCGCTCCCGCAATTTGTTAAACATTTATTCGTACGATACAAAACTAAAAAATTGACTTTTATAATTTCAAGGCAAATTAGATCATGGATGAATTTATACCCTACCAATTTAATCAAGCATTTTTTTAAGAAATTAATCTTCCAGTTCTTCACATAAATATCCGTTAGCATTAAAAAGGAATATCAATGAGTTATTCAAATCTTCGTTGGTTTCTACCCGGAATATTTTATCGCAGTCCTCAAGATCAAAATTCCAATTTCCATCTTGCACAATATCATCTATATAAGGCTGAAGCTTTGAAATATCCATATTGTTTTTAACTGTAGTTCTATATACAAGTACGTTCATCGTCAAACCTCATTATTTAAAATTTATTAACTATTTTAAATGACGGATGAGACGATAAATTATTTTAAACGCTTATTTTTTACTTACCTCTTAAAGCCAACTTTACTCTTTCCGGATTCATCGGAAGCTGAAAGATTCTGGCACCCGAAGCATCATAGATGGCATTTGCTATAACCGCTCCCATCAATATAATTGCCGGCTCGCCCCCGCCTTGCGGAGGAGAATTTTGATTATCAATTATGTGAGTTTCAATTTTTGGAAGCCAGGAGAATCTTGGTATTTCATAAGTATCGAAATTTGAATCCAAAATTTCTCCATCCCTAAAACGAATATCTTCCTTTAATGCATAACCGAGTCCCATCGTAATGCAGCCTTCCATCTGGATTGCAGCGCCTTCAGGATTAACTAAGATCGGA
>JAJYSI010000006.1:4077-26144 GCA_021793635.1 Bacteroidota bacterium | reverse complement strand
AACATTCCCATAGCTCTCAAGCTTATTTATTCCTACACCGCTAATTCCTAATAAGCTTGAATCATCTTGAGGATAATATTTAGCCATTTGGGTTAGGGTCTTATCAGTAAATATTACATAGGGAGGAATACCATTTTCTTCCGCAATTTCCTTCCTTTTTTTACGCAGTAACTCAAATAACTCATTATCATAAGATTGATCGCCACTTTTTACCGAGAATTTCAGCTTTTTAGTTATAGCTTTTGGCTCCTTAATAAATCCAAGTACTTTTTCCTTTTTCAACAAAACATCGTAAGATTTTTTAGTTAGCTTTAAGCTACCAAATTCTAATTCCCGCACAAGGATTTCTTTTCGAATAAATTGATTGACGAAAGTATGCCACTGTTTTTTATCATATTCATTTCCGATTGCATATACGGGTAATTTTTGATGTCCGTTGCTGAAAATTCTATCGGATTCTTCTCCTAGTAATACATCAATAATATAATTTGCTCCGAAGATTTCGCCCGTCCGTTTAACCGTCGATAAAAGTTTTTGTGCCGGAATAGTAATATCAACCATTTCCTTTTCCTCAGCGAGGCAATTATCGCACATTCCGCAGTATTCGATTTGGTAAGACTCACCGAAATAATTTATGAGCGTGTTTCTCCTGCAAATATCAGATTCTGCATATTTGACCATCGCATTTAGATGAGCCTTTGCAGAAAGCATTTCAAGTTCATCTTCTTTTTGATCGATGAAATAATTTATTTTCGAAATGTCGGCATAACTGAATAAAAGAAGGCAGTCCGCTCTCAATCCATCTCGTCCCGATCTGCCGATTTCCTGGTAATAAGATTCAATATTTTTAGGAAGATCATAATGAATTACAAATCGGACATTAGATTTATTTATTCCCATTCCGAATGCAATAGTTGCTATAATGATTTCAACTTCATCTTTAATAAACAAATCTTGGTTTTTATTTCTTTCCTCATCAGAAAGACCTGCATGATAAGGTTTTGTTGAATAACCGAGGTACGATAAATCTTCATGAAGACTGTCAACCTGCTTGCGTGAGAAGCAATAAATAATACCAGATTGATTTTTATGTCCTTTCAAAAAATCCACAGTTTGTTCAAATGCATCGCGCTTAGGTAAAACCTGCAAAAATAAATTCTCGCGGTTAAAACTAACGACAAATTTTTTTGGCTGTATCATATTTAAATTTTTCATTACATCTTCCTGGACTCTTGGCGTTGCGGTTGCTGTAAGTCCAATGCAGACAGAGGATGGAAAATTTTTCCTTAATATTCCAAGCTGGCGATAATCTTTTCTAAAATCATGACCCCATTCCGAAATACAGTGAGCTTCATCCACAGTAATGCAGTCTAAACGAAGGCTTTTTAGTAAACTTGTAATTTCTTCCTTAGCTAGAGATTCCGGCGCTAAATAAAGAAGCTTTGCTTTACCGGTTTTTACGCTTTCATAATTTACTCTGTAAACATCCTGAGAAAGAGAACTGTTTAGCAAAGCGGCATTTACTCCAAGCTGACGCAATTGTTCTACTTGATCTCTCATCAATGAAATTAGGGGAGAAATTACTATAGTAAGTCCATCAAAAATTAATGCGGGGATTTGGTAGCAGAGAGATTTGCCTCCGCCAGTAGGCATTATAACAAGTGAATCATTTTTGTCCAGAATGTTTTGAATTATTTCTTGCTGAAGATGTCTGAAAGAATCATAGCCAAAAACATCTTTTAATATTTTTTTAGCTTTTTCCATTTAGGGTTTTCCGTTTTTTTGTGTAAGTACTTATATCTTTCTAACAACTTTAGATTTTATGAATCAGCACTCTCCTTTGGCAAAGATATATAGGAACGAGGAAAATTCATTACCCTAATTTAAGAAAATCAAATTAAATAATTTTTACTCTTTTTTATTATTCTTTCTAGTTCCAGGTAAAAGGAATTGTTTGATTTTGAATTTCATTAATACGTATTTTGCTACTCGTCTGTTAGATATTAACCACAAATAAAATTAAAATATGGAATTTGAAGAAGTAATCGCTTTATCCAAAAGTAAATTACAAGAAGGATTTGAAAGATTTGTTCCTTCCGCGTTGGGTATGTTGTTTGTTTTTTTTCTTCTGCGCGCATACGAAATATTATTTATATGGCGCCATATTTTTTTTCAAGATATCCAATTACGAATAATATTAGTTGGATTTTTATTCGATCTTATTTTCTTTCTTCAAATGTCTGCGTTGCTGTGCATAATTTTTATGGCTTTCTTTTTAATAAACAAAAAAACCGCTGTAATAATTTTTAGAGTACTTGGAATCATCTTTGTCTTTATTTATCTGCTACTTATTCTTTACTTCTCCAAAGCCGCTTTGCCTTTGGGCTCTGATTTGTTTGGCTATTCATTAGCGGAAATAACTCACACCGTTGGCTCTGCCGGAGGTTTTAATTTAATTTATCCAATCGCTTTTATTGTTTTTATTGCTTTAATTTTTGCAGTCTTTAACAGATTTGACAAAATCAAACTACCCAAAGCGGTTATTTATTTGTTTTACTTTTTTGTAGTTATTTCAGTACTGGGTGCAAAAAACCTTGCACCAAAATCCCGGGAATTTGCCAACACTTCTGATTATACTTTAGCCGTAGATAAGCTACAATTTTTTGTCGCTAAATCTTATAACTTCTTTTTTGTCGGTGATTTTGAAATTCCAATTTCAAATTATTATTATGATACAGACAACAAGGACACTACCGGCTTCAAATATGTAGATAGCAATTACCCCTTTTTGCATATAGAAAATTCTCCGGATGTTTTAGGAAATTATTTTAATATCGGCACAAAAAAACCAAACATCGTTTTCCTTGTTACCGAAAGTCTAGGTAAAGGATACTCCGGAGAAGGCGCATATTTGGGAAGTTTTACTCCATTTTTAGATTCACTTGCACAACATAGCTTATATTGGGATAATTTTTTAAGCTGCGGCGGAAGGACATTTGCATTCCCATCTTCAATTTTTGGGTCACTGCCTTTTGCACAAAAGGGGTTTCTTGAACTTGGAAATAATATGCCCCCTCATTTTTCTATTATTAAACTTCTGGTAAGCATCGGATATACGGCAAGATTTTTCTATGGCGGCGATTCCCATTTCGATTATATGGATACTTTCTTCAAAAAACAAAATGTCTCCCAAATAATTGATCTAAAAAATTTTGGTCCCGGTTATTCACAAATGCCTTCTTCGGGAAACGGATTTACTTGGGGCTACGGAGATAAAGAATTGTTCGAAAAATATTTCCAAGTTATTAACAAAGATACCAGCAAACATAGAATTGATATTTCAATGACTCTTTCTATGCACAGCCCTTTTTTAATCGCCAATCAAAATTACTATAAGGGGGAGGTGGATAAGATAATCAGCAAACTTAATTTAAGCTCTGATATTATTGCACAGGATAAAAGTTACCGGCAGATGCTTTCCACCGTAGTGTATACAGACGATGCTTATAGATACTTCTTTAATCAGTATAAAAAAAGAGCCGATTATAACAACACAATCTTTATAATAACCGGTGATCATCGAATGCCGGAAATTCCTATTTTGAATCAAATTGACAGATTTCACGTTCCGCTTATAATTTTCTCACCTATGCTTAAAAGAACCGCAATATTTTCTTCCGTCTCTTCGCAGTTCGATATTGCTCCGTCTATTCTTGCTTTTTTAAACAAAAATTACAAAATCCAGATACCGACAGAAACGACTTTTATGGGCTCCGGCTTAGATACAGTAAGACAATTCAGAGACGTTCATAGCTATCCTTTAATGAGGAATAAAAATGAACTCCTAGATTATTTGTATCACGATTATTTTCTATCGGATAAAATCTTATATAGAATAGACGAGAACCTAAATCTAATTCCGTCTAATAATCAAATTATGCTGGATAAGGTAGGAAATTTGTTTGATGACTTTATGCAAAGGAATGATTATATGCTGAAGACAAAAAAATTAATTCCTTCTCAGTTTATTTTCTAATATGATTCAATTTATTTTTTATTTAGTGTAGTATAATATTCATGAAGAATTGTGGAAACTAACGGTTTGTAATAGAGCCAAAAAAAACTTCCTCTTTCGGAAATTTCATTTGACGAATAGAACAATGGACTAAAATTGGAAATGCCTAAAAAATCCGTAAATAGCATATCCACCGAATTATCACAATAATCACCGCAGAAATAATAAAACTTATAATCCTTATCATAATGCTCAATCACGGCGGGAAATGGATTTGGAATATTCATTGAATTTAAAATTGAATCTCCCCTTGTGTTAGTTTTTATCTGATAAACCGATATAACATCATTGGAATGCGAAGTCAGCATAACGTCAAACCAATATGAATATTTAATCTTCTCAGGCACTTGAAATCTTTCCTGATTTCTTTCATTAGTTAAAATGTACGGTACTTCATCTTTTAAATCCCGATTCTTATCAAGCACCTCCACCCTTCCGTTGTCATTGACGAATGCAATACCTGATTTCTTAAAAGGCCACTTATTGTTATGCTGCAATTTATAATCTCTTACTAACCAAATCGGGATTCCCTTATTAATAGTCGTATCCAGATTCTGGAAATATCTTCCAACCCAGCCGGTCCATCTTACGCCAAATGAATCTTCAAATTTGTTACGTATTTCTTTTGAAGTGGGGGTTGCAATATCATTATACTCCGTCATAATCAATTTATGTTGTAACTTCATCAGTAATAAAAACTTCAAATCTTGATCAGTCATACCCCCATAAATTAATTTAGAAATATCTCCGTTATAATTATTTCCATACAAATCCTTTTTGTATATACCGTACGTATCTGTAAAATAGGTCATGTCAGAATGGTCGGCAAGCTCTTTCAGTTTTTCATCAGAAAAACTTTCTAATCCTTTAATTTCATAATGCTTGTTTTTCCCCGGATAGAAACCGTAATAATCATTTGACATCGAATAAAGAGAGCGGTCAGCTTTGCAATATCTATCGTGATATAAAACCCAATTAAACGATCGATGTTCGATTCCTTGATCGGTCAAAGAAGATTTATCGACAATAACAACCTTCAGTTCTTTCTTTCCTTCTATCCACCATCCGACTCTCATCCAAACGGGAAAAGTAAAAAAGACGACAAGAGAAACAGTTATGATATACTTTTTCATTTTGGTTCAAAATTAGAATAAATATTTCAAACTCAGACCCGCGGTGAACTCTGAAATAAAACTACCCGGCGAACGTTCTTCACTTGAATAATCACCAGAAATATTAATTATTACAGTTTTTGAAATTTTAGTTTGATACTCTATACCTCCCTTATTCGATTTAAGCCAGTTATTCCGATTATCAATTGAACTTGCATCCGGACTAATTCCTGTTCCGCCGGAAACAGCCAAATAATCATCGGCGCCTGATAGATAATATCTAATTTCAAGAGAGTAAGAATGAGATGCGTATTGCACGCTTGGTGTAATATAAGTTCTGAACGAAAACCAATAATTACTATAATATTTTCCAAGGGCAGCTGTATAGATCCAAACATCGGAGGAATATTTTAACAGCCTAAATCCGGCATCAACTTCAAAGCTAAAAGGGAGACTATAATAAAGAGAAGCGCCGTATCTTGTTTTGGGAAAAATATCCGAATTAGAATAGCCAGCATTGAGGTAAGCGTATAAACCGTTTGCAAATCTTGGGTACATATCAATTTCGTATTGAGTACCCTGGGTATCAAAGCGATTTCCAAAATTAGCACGTAGTATTGTCGTTCCTATCGGTGTCTGTCTTGAGTACTGGATGTATCCAAGCTGCCAAGGAGAAAATATTTTATTAAATTTTTCATAAGAATAATTCACTGTAATAGCATTTATTCTGACATCTTCTTTTAACCTTTCAGCAAAACTTATTGCTTCCGGATTAGAGTTATTAATTTTAAGCAGAGTTTCTATTGTATTAAAAGCATCATCGTATTGTTTCAAATCCGCTAAGACTTTAGACTTTTTTAGTAAGAAATCCTCTGATTTAGGATATTTTTCCAATCCAAGATTGCAATATATTAGTGCTCTTTTCGGATTGTTCGACCAATATTCAAGATCAATCGCAGCATTTATTGCATCATAGTTTGAAGAATCTCTGGCAAAGATTCTGCCGAATACTGCTCTGGCAGAATCATACATATCGTCCCAAGTGTATAATCTTGCAAGGAAAACAGACACATCGGTATAATTTGGGCTTCGTTTTAATATTTCATAGCAAATTTCTCTTGCCTTTGTGCGATCTTTCTGCTGGAATGCAACTTCGTGAGCTTGCTTAAACAAATCATCTACTGTTAAAGAATTCTGAGCATATAAATTGATAAAAGAAAAAACAAGCAGTATAAAAAATAAATATTTCATTTATATCTTTTATTCTTTTTAATAAATTTAAATTGACATTATAAAATATTAGTATATTAAGAAAGTAAGTTTATAGATTTTTTTAATTACGGAAATTTATATTTCGAAATTAAAACTATTTTTGCATAATAACATTCTTTATTTCTGTTATTACAATAATATAGTTTTTTGAAATAAACTAAACAATTTTTTTTGATAAATCAAGACCTGAATGAATAATACACCACCTCAAATTTTATTAGCTGAAGATAACGAAATTGCCAAACGGATTATTGTTCACAAACTTGAAAGTGAAAATTATTCCGTCGTCCATCTTGCAACAGGCGAAAATGTTGTTGAAACGGTTCTTGCTATTAAACCCTCATTAATCATTTTGGATTTACTTCTACCAGTTAGAAATGGTTTAACTATTCTTAGAGATTTAAAATCGAATCCTTTATGTTCCGGTATCCCAGTTATTATTTTTACGACCAACAATAATGAGGAAATGCTTAAAAAAGCAATGGAATTAGGAGCAGTTGATTACATCTTAAAACCGTTCTCTATTTCAGAGACGATGGCAAAGATAAAGAAATATTCAAACACTTAATTGTTTATATTGAAGAGTAATAACCAACTTGTACCCGGATAATATTTATCATTTAATAGTTTTTGCAATATTACTCCTGCTAAGTTTAAGTTATCTGCTTATTGTTTTTGTTGTTGTATTAAGAATATTAAATAATTATACGACGAAACAGCAAACAAGATTTTTAAATGATTGGGAGTCACTAATTTTTTCTTTTTTAGAAAACGATGAATCACCTGCTGAATTGATTAGTAAGATTCCGAAAAGAAAATATAAGTATCTCTTAAATTATCTTAGAGAATTTTTATTAACATTGAATGGAAAAGATTTTGAAAGACTTGCTTCTTTAATTAACCACACAAAGGTTTCGGACTATATAATAAAAAATTTGAAATCCCGCAATAAAAATAATATAATTTTTGCCTCATTTTTTGCCGGAACTACCAAGATTGAAATAGCAAAACCACTTTTACAAAAGACTATTAGAATTCACAATCAACAAATATTTTTTAGCTCCTCTGTCGCGCTTGCTCAAATAAATGCTTACGACAGCCTAGATTTGATTTTGCATGAGTTTATTAAGTATAACAATTTCGGAAACGATTACTTACTTTTAATCCTTACTGAGTTTGATGATATTATTTGCGATAATATTATGAAATTATTGACCGTGGAAACCTCACCTTCATTAGCCACAACATTCTTGCGCGTTTTAAGGTATTATAAATACCAAGATGCCGGCCAAACTGTTTTACGAATGCTAGTTTATTCACACTTAAAAGAAGTAAAAATTGAATGTCTAAAATTTATTGAAGAGATTAAATTTGAAAAAGCTGCCTTTGCCGTAAGTAAACTGCTTGAACATAAACTTCCCGAAATTAGAAGTCAGGCAATTAAAACAATTTCTCGTTTAAACAATAAGTCTTTCGAAGATAGAATATTTTTAAAATTATTTGAAAACGATTATGACGTTCAATACCAGGCGGCTTTGGCAATTCTTAATCACTATGAGGACGGAGAGAAAAAATTATCAGATTTAGCCTATAGCGTCAACAAAGGAAATTCTGCGGCTATTTCAAGAATGCTCCTAAGCGAAAAGAGAGTAAGAGACGGAAAATGATTTATATATTTTATCTAGTTCTCGCTTATAATTATTTTCTTTTAGCCTACTCAATTTCTATTGGAACTATCTATTTACTTTTAAACATTTTATCATTTAAAAGAATTCTGCAATACAAACAAAAGATGGTGTATATTGATCTTAAAAAAATTTTTAAATTCCAAAACTATAAATCAATTTCGGTCATTGTCCCCGCATTTAATGAAGAGAATACTATCGTTGACAGCATTATGTCTTTATTACAATTGGAATATCCTGATTTTCAGCTTGTAATTGTTAATGACGGTTCTACTGATAGAACGCTGGAAAAGATATTTAGTAATTTTTCAATTCGCCAGGTGTCGTTTATCCCTTTTTACAAGTTGCAATCAAAACAGATTAAGGCAGTGTATATGTCGCACGAATATCCTTTCCTTGTTGTTGTGGATAAGATTAACGGCGGAAAGGCAGATGCAATAAATGCAGGTATAAACATCGCAAAAAATCCATTGATTACCGTTATTGATGCCGATTCAATACTGGAAAGAGACTGTTTATTAAAAATCGTTCGTCCGTTTATGGAAAATGAAAATATTATCGCAGTCGGAGGTACTATCAGAGTCGCTAACGGATGCAAAATAAATCATGGCAATATGGTAAAAATAGGTCTTGCTAATTCCTGGCTGGCGCGCTTCCAAACGGTTGAGTATTTAAGAGCATTTCTATTTGGAAGAAATGGCTTTGATGTTTTGAACAGCGTAATGATTATTTCTGGAGCTTTTAGCTGCTTCTCAAGAGATGCACTAATAAATATTGGCGGATATAGAGAGGGCTCTATCGGAGAAGATATGGAAATAATTTTACGTATGCATAGCGTATTTAGAAAAGAAAAGCCGGAAACAAAAATTACTTTTATCCCAGACCCTGTCTGTTGGACAGAAGTGCCTGAGCGATTAAAAATTCTTCGCAGCCAAAGAATCCGCTGGCAAAAAGGAACAATCGATAGCCTAAGACTTCACATGAAATTATTATTCAACCCAAAGTACGGCGCTTTAGGTTTAATTGGCTTTCCGTATTATGTCTTTTTTGAAATGATAGGACCTCTGATAGAAATAACCGGTTATTTTGTTTTTTTCTTCTCGTTTATTTTTAATGTTGTTTCTACTCCGTTTGCTTTTGCCTTTTTATCTGCTGTAATTCTGTATGGAATAGTGCTTTCAATTCTTTCAGTAATTTTAGAAGAAATATCATTTAAGAAATATCCACGACTAAAAGACCTTTTTGTTTTGTTTGGTGCTGCATTGTTTGAGAACTTTGGCTATCGTCAACTTGTAACGTGGTGGCGGTTTAAGGCTACGATTGATTATATCGCGGGCAACCGCGCCTGGGGCAAGATGGAGAAAAAGGGATTTAATCTTCATCCAGATGGACAAAAAGAGAAACTATAATTTAATTTTTCAATTATTCCTACTATTCTGTAACTCCTGGTTAAACAACCTCAATTTGATAAATAGTTCCATTCTAAGACAAAACTTTGTTTAAATATCTTGATTTCCAATCAGTTTTAACGCTCGCGCATTTGGTCTAATTATAGCATAGAAAATAAAAAACAATATCGTTGGAGATTAAAATTGAAATTCAAATATACATTCGTCCTAACCATAGCGGTTTTTATAATCGCGATAAGCACCCTTATTAACGCAAAGATAAAAAGTATCTCGCAAGTTCTGGGGCAAAACATCGGCGTAGGTATTTATATACCGTCGCCTGTAAACGATACATATTTTACCGGAACCTATTCAGCCGAGGTTGACGGTCATTCTACTAGTTTATATTGCATCGATCTTTATCATCACATGGCTTATAACAGCGATTATCAAGATGTTGAATCAACAAATGATACGCTATCATATATTTTGAATAATTATTATCCATTTAAGACATCTTACCCAAATATGCTAAGCGATATTCATCGTGAAGCGGCTGCTGTACAATTAGCTCTTTGGCATTTGACGGATAGTTTGAATATTAACACACTCTCAGGACAAAATCATAGCAATATTTCGGATATTAAACAACGAGTTGCTGAGATATTAAATGATGCTTATACAAACGCTCGCGACTACAGTCTTAAAACTTTTGTAATAAATATTCCCGCTCAATCCTTTACAACCGGTTCGCCTGTTACTTTTACCGTACAGGCTTTCAACAATCAAGGATTGGCTATGCCTAATGTTCAAATTACTCTCACCACCACCGAGGGTATATTAAGCCAAACAACAATTAGCACTGGAATTGATGGAGTTACACCGCTGATTACTCTAACCCCAACAGCAAACCAAACAACAGCCACAATTGCAGCGACAGGAATTGTCGGGATTCCCTCCGGCACAAAATATTATAACGTTGCAGATCCAAATGGAAAACAAAAATTAATACTTGCAACCCCAACAACAGCAACAAGGACAATTTCTCAAATAGTCAACTGGTCAAGTTCCTATAATTTAGTAGTTACTAAAACCGCTGATAAAAATAATGCCGTTAACGGCGATATCATAAATTATACTATCCTAGTAAAGAACACCGGGAACGGAGACGCACAGAATGTAAAAATTTCAGATCAATTATCATCATTGCTCGACTTTGTTTCAGCCGCTCCTTCAGGTGTTTATGATCCAACAGCAGGAGTTTGGAATGCCGGTACTATTGCGGCAAACGATTCTACATCACTATTGATAAAAGTAAAAGTAGATTACAATAATGTTCCTTCTTTAACTTATGACCTTGGTGCTGCTAGTGAATTTAATTTATTCGTACTGGATACTTTAATCCAGCCTTCTTCGGATACTCAAGGAAAAGCGGCAATCGGTGGTTATGCAGATTTGCAAAAATATAGCGTAGGATACGAACTCCCACCTAATTCAGGCGATGTGCTTGTTGTAGGTAATCATTTGACTTTTATAAGTGGTGCTGTAATAAATGGAAGAGCTGTTTACCAAAATTTCATTACAACTACTACCCAATTTACTGCCGATAGCGGTATTGTTAAAGATTCTGTAATCGATTTCGAACAAGCAAGAACCCATCTGCAAAATTTATCCAATCAACTTTCCGCACTTGTAAGCACTGATACTGTAATGGATGAATACAACCACCTTGAGCTTGACGGACATAATGACACTTTAAATGTTTTTAACGTCGACGGTGCCTTAGTCTCAAATGCAAATAATTTTACAATTGACGCTCCAAACGGTTCAACCGTAATTGTTAATATTTTAGGCAAGAATATTAGTATGAAGGGCGGATTTGATGTTGCTGGAACAACAATCGATAAGGTGCTTTTAAATTTCCCGCAAGCCGATACAATACATATTTCATACATAAATGTTATGGCTTCCATTTTAGCGCCTAATTCTGTATTGGACTTTCCTTCGGGTGTGGTCAATGGACAAGTGATCGTTCGCTGTTTCTATGGAGCGGGGCAAATGAATATAAATCTTTTTGACGGAAATGTAATAAATACGGTAAACATAGCAAATTTTGCTACTGTTATCTCAGCATCTCAAGCTAGCATGCCGGGGTTAGTAGGAAACGTTTCTCCCTCTTATTGGCTTGTAGCTAGTCATCAAACGGGATTAACAAATGTTGAAAACAAGCAACTTGTCCCGAAACAATTCAACCTTGAACAGAATTATCCTAATCCTTTTAATCCATCTACGGTAATTTCCTTTACTGTTGCAAAGAGCGAGGCGGTCAATATTTCCATCTTTAATATTATTGGACAGAAGATTGCCACTTTGATTAATAAAGAATATACGCCAGGCTCTTATTCTGTACAATTTAATGCCGGTAATTTACCAAGCGGAATTTATTTTTATCGCTTATCAACTAATGACTATGTCTCTATTAAGAAGATGATCTTGATGAAATAATAATTGAAAATTTAGCTTGTAATTGATCCCATAAAGATAGCATCTTTCCGTAAAGATGCTATCTTTGTATATTTTTAGCAATAAAAAGACAACCAATTTATCCAGAAGTATCCTCTAGCTACCTTTACTTGATAAATTAATTGTAAAATATTATATATATGAGTCCGCTCTAAAAAGGTATTTTTGATAAAAAAATGTTTTGATTATTGTCCAAATTCAAAGCCTCGAAACTCAATTTTAGGCTTTTTAGAGTGGACTCATATATGAAATGGAAATATTTTATTGCATGGCTTCCTGGAATCTTTATTGCAATAGGTAACGGTTCACTCAGACAGTTCGTTTACAGAACATACTTTGGCGAGCTTGAAGCTCATCAACTATCGGCAGTAAGTTTTATAATATTCTTTGGAATCTATGTGTGGTTAATTCTGCCCTGGCTTAAATTGTCCTCAACCGCGGAAGCGATTCGAGTCGGAGTTTTTTGGTTAACAATCACAATTGTCTTCGAATTCATATTCGGACATTTCATAATGGGTCACCCGTGGGAAAAGCTTTTGCATGATTATAATTTTCTTGATGGACGTCTTTGGGTTATAGTTTTATTATGGACTACTATTTCTCCATATCTCCTTTTCAGGCTCAAAAGCTCAACTGTATCATCCCCTTCTAAACATGTAATATAAAAAATAGACTCTTATTTTGCCTTCACCAACTCCTTTTTAAACTCAAGCTTCCCTTTTAACCCGACAGAAACATAAATTTTATCTCCGCCGGAAAATTTTCCGGCTAATATTTCCTGCGAAAGCGGATTAATAAGATGCTTTTGAATCGATCTTTTTAGCGGGCGCGCTCCGAATGTTATATCGTAACCCAATCTTGCAAGCCAATCCTTCGCTTCTTCATTTACATCAAGAATCATATCCTGATCGCTAAGCATTTTTTCAATACGTTTAATTTGTATATCTATAATTTCTCTGAGTTCTTTCTGAGACAACGGTTTAAACAAAACCACTTCATCAATTCTGTTTAAAAATTCGGGGCGAATCGTTTTTCTTAGCAGTTCTACCAACTTTGAGTGGAGCTCACCCAACGCATCATCAATTTGATCTTCAGATATATGTCCAAGCTTCTCCTGTATCAAATGCGAGCCTAGGTTTGATGTCATTATAATTATTGTGTTCTTAAAATTAACAGTGCGACCTTGATTGTCGGTTAATCTTCCGTCATCCAAAACTTGAAGAAGAATATTATAAACATCAGGATGGGCTTTTTCAATTTCATCAAGAAGAACAACTGAATAGGGCCTTCTTCTAACAGCCTCGGTTAATTGTCCTCCTTCTTCATATCCGATATATCCCGGAGGAGCCCCGATTAATCTTGATACGGAAAATTTTTCCATGTATTCGGACATGTCAATTCTGACCATTGCATGTTCATCGTCAAAAAGATACTCCGCAAGTGCGCGCGCTAGCTCTGTTTTCCCAACTCCGGTTGTTCCTAAAAATATAAATGAGCCAATAGGTCGGTTCGCGTCCTGCAATCCGGTTCTTGATCTTCTTATTGCATTAGCAACAGCGTTTACAGCTTCATCCTGTCCAACAACTCTGGAATGAAGCTCGTCTTCTAATTTTAAAAGTTTTACTCTTTCACTTTCCAACATTTTACTTACTGGAATCCCGGTCCACTTCGCAACAATTTCAGCAATATCTTCGGCATCAACTTCTTCTTTAAGCATCCTCTGATTTTTTTGAATTTCAGCGAGACTACTGGTTTCATTCTGAAGTTCCTTCTCTATTGAAGAAATTTTCCCATAACGAAGCTCAGCAACTTTTCCGAGGTCGCCTTCCCTTTCAAATTTTTCAGCTTGAAGTTTTGCTCCTTCTACTTCACTTTTCATCGCTCTTATTTTTTGTATCTTTTCCTTTTCAAGCTCCCAATGAAGCCTAAGCCTATTTCTATCTTCTACAAGTCCACTCATCTCCTCTTTTAGTTCAACCAGTCTTCTTACAGAAGCATCGTCTTTTTCTCTTTTCAAAGCTTCATTTTCTATCTCCAGCTGCTTAATTTTTCTTTCAATTACATCAAGCTCCTCAGGCATCGAGTCAATTTCAATCCTTAATTTTGATGCGGCTTCATCAATCAAGTCAATTGCTTTATCCGGAAGAAATCTATCCGTTATATATCTGCTTGACAATTGAGTTGCGGCTATAATAGCGCCGTCTGTAATTCTCACCCCATGATGAACTTCATAACGATTTTTCAGTCCGCGCAAAATTGAAATTGTATCTTCTTCCGAAGGTTCCGTTATAAGCACAGGCTGAAATCTTCTTTCAAGGGCTGCATCCTTTTCGATATACTTTTTATATTCATTTAATGTAGTTGCGCCGATTGCATGAAGCTCACCACGTGCCAGAGCCGGTTTTAATATATTCGCAGCATCCATTGAGCCGGAAACAGCGCCAGTACCGACAAGTGTATGAAGCTCATCTATAAAAAGTATTATTTCACCGTTGGATTCTTCAACCTCTTTAATTACCGCTTTGGTTCTTTCTTCAAACTGTCCGCGGAATTGAGTACCGGCAATAAGAGTTCCCAGATCCAAAGCCATGATGGTTTTAGACTTTAAATTTTCCGGTACATCGCCCGAAATAATACGTTGTGCTATACCTTCTGCAATCGCTGTTTTACCAACACCCGGCTCACCTATTAAAACAGGATTATTTTTTGTTCTTCTTGAAAGCACTTGAAGAACTCTTCTGATCTCTTCATCTCTTCCGATAACTGGGTCAAGCTTACCTGCTTTAGCAAGCTCGTTCAAATTATTTCCGTATTTCTTTAAAGCTTGATACGTGTCTTCGGGATTTTGCGAGGTTACTCTTTGATTACCGCGAACATCTTTCAATGCCGACAGAGTTTCTTCGTGAGAAATCCCATTATCGCGTAAAAGCTGCCCAGCCTTTCCTTCTGATGAAGAAAGTGCAAGCAGAATATGTTCGGTTGAAACGAACTCATCTTTTAATGCTCTTGCCTCTTCAGAGGCAATATCAAAAAGTTTAAACGCCGCACTGGACATTTGCTGACTACCAGCCCCTGAACCGCTTACCTTAGGAAGATTTTCAAGAAGCTCATTGGTTTTAACTTTTAAACGCGAAATATTCCCTCCTGTTTTTTGAATAATTGTATCGGCAATATTTCCAGTTTCTTGAATTAACGCAGCAAGTATGTGCTCCGGTTCAACAATTTGATTATTATAATTTTGAGCAATCTCAAGAGACGATTGAACGACCTCTTGTGCTTTTACAGTTAACCTGCTAAGATTAAATGCCATAATATTTTTCCTTCCTGGGTATCAAATTTAAATCCGACACCCAGCTAATCACAGTTTTTTTACTTCTGTGTACCATTCGCTTGATTGCTCAAGCATCTGGTTCATTCTCTTTACCAGTTTGTAAGGGTCATTCAAACTTCCCTCAAGCAACAAAGCCGATTCATATAATTCTTCCGCTACGTTTTCAATATATTCATCGTTTGAATTTGACTTAAATATCTTTAAGAGATTTCTAATGAGCTTGTGGTCCTTATTTATCTCAAAAACTTTTTTCTGAACTGATATATCTTTATTCGTCATGCGTAATATTTTCTGCATTGAAGCAGACATGCCCTCTTCTGCACTCACCACACATGCCGGGGAATCGCTTAATCGTTTTGATTCTTTTACTTCGGTAACCCGGTCGCCGAGAATTGCTTTTATTTTTGCAAGAAGACTGTCGAATTGCTTCTCATCATCATTGTCAAGATTTTGAAATTTATTTTCCTTTTCGGAAACGTCTTTTAATTGTTCCAATTTATTAAGCTCAGTTGAATCGACCGACTTAAAATCAAAATCCTTAAATTTTCTAATTGATGTGACAACAAATTCATCTATCGGATCATAGAGATAAATAACCTCTATTCCCTTCCGTTTAAAAATCTCAAGATGAGGATCAAGGGCTATTGCATCCCGGCTATTTCCGAAGGCATAATAAATTTCTTTTTGTCCATCTATTAACCGTGAGACGTAATCTTCGAGTCCGGTTAACTGATCTGCACTGCTGCTGGTTGAAGAATTAAATCTCAATAATTGCGAGTACTTCTCCATATTTGTGAAATCGCTGTAACCAAGCTTAAAGACTCTTCCGTGTTCCTTCCAGAACTCGGCATATTTTTCAGGTTCGTCTTTTGCTTTTTTCAGGAGGTAAGAGAGCGCTTGATTTGTTATGCTGTTTGCAATTTTCGTGAAGATCACATTTTCCTGTAATGTCTCTCTTGAAATATTCAGAGGTAAATCTTCCGAATCCACAACGCCTTTTACGAAACTTAAATATTCGGGCAGCAAATCCTTGTTCTTATGTTGAATCAATACTCTACGGACATATAGATCTAAACCGTAATCTTCGCGGTTGAACCCGAATAAATCAAAATTCTTTTTAGGAACAAATAGGAGAGCGCTAAATTGTATTGGGGCATCGACGGTGACATGTATAGTATCCATCGGCTCTTCGCTGTCGTAGCTTAAGAATTTGTAAAACTCGGTGTATTCTTCCTTAGTAATCTTATTTTTCGGTTCCCGCCAAAGCGCAGATATTGTATTTATCTTTTCATTCTCCAGATAGATAGGAAATGAAATGAAATTCGAATGCCTTTTAATAGTTGATTCAAGTCGATACTTTTCAGCAAAATCTTTTGCGTCCTCTTTTAGATGAATTTCTATTATCGTGCCGCGTTTTAGATCATTATTAATTTCTTCAATTTCATAATTTCCAAGCCCATCGGATTTCCATTCAACTTCTGGAGAATCCTTCTTGAATGATTTTGTTTTAATGACCACTTCTTCGGCAACCATAAACACGGAATAAAATCCCACGCCGAATTTTCCAATAATATTATTCACATCTGATTTATTATCTTTTAACTGTTTCAAAAATTCAGCCGACCCGGATTTTGCAATTGTACCTATGTTATTTATTAATTCTTCTTTCGTCATACCTATTCCGGTATCTGAAATAGTTAACAATTTCTTCTTCTCGTCAAAATTTATTTTTATTTCGAGTGGTAATTCTTTATCGAGAATGTCAGTTCCTTTAGTTGATTCAAACCTTAATTTATCAAGCGCATCTGAGGCATTGGATATTAATTCTCTTAGGAAAATTTCCCTGCTTGTATAAAGAGAATGAACGAGAATGTCCAGAAGTTGCTTTATCTCAGCCTTAAATTCATGTTTTTCAGAGTTCATTTGTTTTGGTGCCATTTATCTTCTCCATGTTAAATTTAAATGTTTTTATTTTCTAAGTTCAGATAGTTCATTAAAAAGTTTAATCTCTTTAGATGAAAGATTCTTCGGAATGATTACCGAAATTGTGACGAATAAATCCCCCTTTCCCTTTAAGCCGTCGGGTTTCTGCATTCCCAATCCTTTAAGCCGAAGAGTTTTTCCGTTGTCTGTCTCTTGAGGAATGTCAATATTAATTATTTTCCCTTCCAAAGTCTTAATTTGTTTTTTCCCGCCAAGAACAGCAGTATACAAATCTACAGGCATCGAGTAATATAAATCATCGTTCCTTCTTTCAAAGACAGGATGCTTTTCTATTTGAATAGTTAAATATAAATCGCCGCGTTCACCGCCCCCAATGCCTTCAGCTCCTTGATTTTTTAATCTAAGTTTTTTCCCTTCTTGAATTCCAGGCGTAATCTTAACACGAAGTTTTTTGCCATCGACAGAAATTTCCCGTTCGACACCGGCGTTAGCATCTTCCAATGAAATGTTTAAAATTGCTTCGTAATCTTTTCCCTTCCGGCCGCGTCGAAAAGTATTGCCTTTTCTTTGCGCATTAATATTTCCACCAAAAAAACTTTCAAAGAAGTCAGAGAATCCAGCTCCGCCAAATAAATTTTCAAACTCCGGGGGAACATTATAATTTCTTTGATTCGAATAACTATTATATCCTCTTTCATTACCCGTATTTTGGTACTGCTTCCAGTTTGAGCCTAGTGTATCATATTTTTTTCTTTTCTCGGGATCACTTAAAACTTCATTTGCTTCCGTGATCTCTTTAAATTTTTCTTCGGACGACTTATCACCGGGATTTTTATCTGGATGATATCTTTTCGCAAGCTTACGATATGCTTTTTTTATCTCATCAGCATTTGCATTTTTTTCGACGCCAAGAGTTTTGTAATAATCTTTATACTCCATGTTCTCCTCACACCTTTCTCAAGGAAGGCCAATAAAAATAAAACTTATTTAATGACTGAAATTAATAAATGAAAAGGGTAACTGAAAGCAGCCACCCTTTTCAATGCAATCATTTTTTCAGTGTTTACTTTATCTTTACTTCTATTTCTTTAGGTTTAGCTTCTTCAGCCTTTGGAACTGTAATGTTTAATTGACCATCCTTAAATTCTGCCTCGATTTGGTCTTCTCTGATTTGTTGCGGTAATCTAAAAGAACGATAATATTTCCCGAAGACTCTTTCCATTCGATGATACTTGGAATCTTTAGATTCCTTTTCCTGCTTTCTTTCTCCGCTGATATTTAATAGACCTTCAACATATGATATTTTAACATCACTTTTGCTTACCCCGGGCAAATCTAACCTAATCGTATATCTATCTCTATCTTCTGAAATATCCGTCAGCGGCATCCAAACTGCATTTTCATATTCGACATCACCCTCTTCAGTAGTCGAACCAAATCGGCTGCCGAATGATCTAAATAATTTGTTGAACTCCCTTTCAACATTTAATAACTCCCTTTCAGGACTCCATTTTACGAGTGCCATAATTAAATCCTCCTTAATTTTTATTTTAATTTGTGATTTTTTTACTAACTCATACTTGGGATTTCAATTAATATACCAATCAATGTTTGTGCCCCTAATTCGTTATATAACATAGACTTATGCCGATTAGGGGTGGAAATACCCTGTGCGACATATTGTCCGTCTCTTTGACAGTTGTGTCTATTCATCAATTTTATTGTCAATTTGTCTGACAATTTTTCCTGCATTTATATATTGAATGTTTTACATGTTATCGTGAAGCAAACCAGCAAATTATTGAATTGTTAATCGAATTCACTTTCAGTATTTTTAAATTTAAACATTAAAATATTTTGATGAGCACTTCATTAAACGAAGACACAATAGCTGCAGTAGCAACTCCTTTCGGCAACGGTGCACTTTCTATTATCCGAATTAGTGGTCCCGAATCATTTTTGTTAGTTGACAAAATATTTGATGGCAAGAAGAAAATTGCGGATGCTGCCACTCATACAATTCATTACGGCAAAATTGTCGATGAACATAAAAATTTTATTGATGATGTCTTAGTCTCCGTTTTTCGTATGCCGAATTCTTATACAGGAGAAGATAGTGTTGAAATTAGCACTCACGGAAATCCTCTTATTTCAAAAAAAATTATTGAACTCCTAAGCCAACAAAATGTCCGTCTTGCAGAACCGGGGGAATTTACAAAGCGCGCATTCTTAAACAACAAAATAGATTTGAGCCAAGCTGAAGCGGTCGCTGATGTTATAAACGCTAGAACAGAGGCTTCATTAAAAGGGGCGAGAAATCAACTTGATGGGATTCTTTCCCAAAAAGTTAATGAACTTAGAAATTTGCTTATCAATGCTTCTTCATTTATTGAATTGGAGTTGGATTTTGCAGAAGAAGATATTGAATTTTTAAATAAAAATGATCTTCTTAAAAGAATTGATAAAATAACACTTGAGATTGACAAGTTGATCTCTACTTATTCTTTTGGAAAAGTGATCCGTGACGGCGTAAATGTTTCCCTGGTTGGGGCTCCAAACGTAGGAAAGTCCTCGATATTAAACTATATCGTTAAAGAATCCAGAGCAATCGTAAGCGATCTCCCGGGAACAACCAGAGATGTAATCCGGGAAGATGTTTCAATAGGAGGAATCTTATTCAGGCTTCATGATACGGCTGGAATTCGACCCTCAATTGACGAAATTGAGAAAGAGGGAATTTTTAGAAGCCAGGAGGCAATTAAAAATTCAGATATAATTCTTTTAATCGGAGATATTGAACAGGGGATTTCTCCAAAGCTTTTAGATAATGTAAATTCTATAGCTGGTATGGGAAAAACAATTAAATTAATCAACAAAATTGATCTTACACATAATAAGATTTATGATAAAGAATATATCTGTGTTTCAGCTTTAACCGGACAAGGAATGGAAAGTTTATTTAATAAATTAATAGAGTTTTCAATCGGCTCTTCTGTGTATAGTGAAAAATCGGCGGTTGTATCTAGTTTACGTCATTTTTTATGCTTAAAAAATGCTAAAGAATCTTTACAAAAAGCCATGGATTCTATTAATCTCGGACTTAGTGGAGAATTTATAGCTGTCGACCTAAGAAATGCTGAAAGCAATCTTGGCGAAATAATTGGTGAGGTTACCTCGGAAGATATTCTAAATAATATTTTTATGAAATTTTGTATAGGAAAATAGTTTCACGTGAAACTGTAAGAATTAAAGATTTCAAAGATAAGCTTTTCATTCTTCCATCATTTCGACCGAAGGGAGAAATCTTTCTTTCTAACACATTCTTTAATAATGTAAATTTTCGTTTCACGTGAAACGAAAATAGATATTTGACTTATTTACTCATGTTACGCAACCTTTGGAGAACAGTAATGGAATAGGCCTATTTTCTCCATTATTCCAACGTTCCATTACTCCAAAGAGAAATCCTGCGTAAGGTGAATTATTATTATTTAATGGACTGATTTGATGAGAAAATTTGATGTTATCGTAGTCGGTGGCGGACATGCAGGAATTGAAGCGGCATGTGTTAGCGCAAATATGGGTTGTTCTGTTGCCCTTCTAACCATGGATAAATTTGCTATAGGCAGAATGTCCTGTAATCCGGCAATTGGTGGAACTGCTAAGGGGCATTTGGTACGCGAAATTGATGCTCTTGGCGGAATGATGGGAAAAATTGCTGACCGCACAGGAATCCAATTTAGAATGCTAAATAAATCTAAAGGACCTGCTGTTTGGTCACCCCGATGTCAATCGGATAGAAAGCTTTATTCTGAGGAAGCCTATCGAGTTGTATCCACTATACCAAATTTAGAAATTATTGAGGCTAACGTCGTTGATATTTTAACTGAAAATAAAAAAATTTCCGGGGTCAGGACTTCAGAAGACGACATTATTAATTGCAATGCGCTCATCCTTTCTTCAGGAACTTTCTTAAATGGGTTAATGCACACTGGCTTAACATCTACCCCCGGAGGAAGATTTGGCGAAAAAGCTGCTTTGGGTATTACTCAATCCCTAATAAATTTGGGTTTTGAAACTAGCAGACTGAAAACTGGAACCCCGCCCCGCCTAAAAAGGGATTCTATCAATTGGAATGTTTTAGAAGAACAACCCGGTGACGAAAATCCCCAGCCTTTTTCTTTTCAAACAGACAGAAGTAGTTTCCCGTATTTACCGCAGGTAAGTTGCTATATCACTTATACCGACGAAATCGTTCATAAAATTTTAGAAACAGGCTTTTCTAGATCTCCTATGTTTACTGGAGTAATTAAAGGAGTCGGCCCGCGTTACTGCCCATCAATCGAAGATAAGATTGTTCGCTTCGCTGATAAAAAACAACATCAGCTCTTCTTGGAACCTGAAGGATTGGATAGCGACCAAATCTATTTGAACGGATTCTCTACTTCTCTCCCTGCAGAAATTCAAATAGAGGCAATGACAAAAATTAAAGGATTAGAAAATGTCGAAATGGTTCGCCCAGGTTATGCTGTCGAATATGATTTCTTTCCGCCGCATCAGGTTGATTTGACTTTAGAAACAAAATTAATTGAAGGACTATATTTTGCAGGACAAATAAACGGGACCTCCGGTTATGAAGAAGCTGCCGCACAAGGAATTGTTGCCGGTATAAATGCAGCAGCTAAAATTAAAGGACTACCTGAGTTTGTTTCGAAAACAAGCGAAGCTTATATAGGG
>JAJYSI010000006.1:0-4067 GCA_021793635.1 Bacteroidota bacterium | reverse complement strand
TATAGGGGTTTTGATCGACGATCTTGTAACTAAATCTACCGAAGAACCTTACAGGATGTTTACCTCACGGGCAGAACACCGGCTGCTCTTAAGACAGGATAACGCTGATCTACGTTTGATGAATTATGCTTATAAATTCGGACTAATTTCTAAAAATCTATTTGAAGAAGTTTCACAGCGAAGAAAAATAATTACCCAAGGAGTGGAATTATTTGACAACATTAAAATTCATGCGCGAGACATAAATCCATTTCTTGCTTCTAAAGGATCCTCCGAAATAGATTCAACTGAAACTATTTCAAAACTGTGCAAACGCCCGGAACTTTCTCTTAAAGAAATTCTCGACTTAAATGGAACGAGCGTTATTCCGCTTGTTAAAGAATTATATAATGATGAATATGCACTTGAACAAGTTGAAATCGAGTTAAAATATGACGGCTACATTAAAAGACAACAGGAGATGGTTAATAAATTAGAAAAATACGAAGCTACAAAAATTCCTTTGACATTAAACTATTCATCATTAAAAGCTATATCTAACGAAGGCAGAGAAAAATTGGACAAGGTAAAGCCCCGCTCTATCGGACAGGCCTCTCGTATATCAGGCGTGTCTCCTTCTGATATTTCAATATTATTAGTATATTTGAAAAACTAATTTTGAAGGGCTTTACATGGTAGACGTTCAAGATCAATACTTAAAGCAACTACAATCTTTATGCTGGGAAAACGCCTTTAAACCTGATATTATGAAGGCTGAACGACTTGCTTATTTTGCCGACCTTTTAACCGAAAAAAACGAAAGCTTAAATTTAGTCTCCCGAAAAGACATCAACTCTATTGTTGAAAATCATATCTTTATTTCATCATACATTACAAAATTTATCCCGGAAAAATGCACTAATTTTTTAGATATAGGAACTGGGGGTGGCTTACCGGGAATTCCTGTAGCAATTATGCGTCCGGAAATGAAAGGCGTCCTTGCCGATTCTACCGGGAAGAAAATTGATGCGGTTAAAGAATTTATCAATAAATTAAAATTAAATAATGTTGTTGCTGAAAATGACCGCGTCGAAAGCCCTGAATTTATCGATCACTATTCCGACTCGTTTGACCTTATAATTACAAGAGCAACTGTCCCCTTAATTATTTTGCTTAGATATGCACTTCCCCTTATAAAGGAAAAATCTTTTCTTATCGCTCTTAAAGGCGGCGATTTAGATGATGAATTTAAAAATGCCGAATTGAAATACAAACCATATATAAAAAAATCTACCATCTTTGAACTTTATTATAAACCGACAAACGTCCGCAACCAAAAAGGTAAGAAACTAGTACTTCTAGAGCTTGTTAAATAACGGCTGTTATTTAATTCTGTCTAAAGTTATATTTCTTTTGTGTTGTCTGAATTACTGATAAATGTATGCTGCTAGATTATCTAATAATCAATTAGATAATTGACTTTTCAGTACGCATGTTGACTCTGGGACCTAATTTTTATACTATGCTATAGTAGTTCCCTTCATTTTTCTCTCCCACTTGTCCCAAAATATGAATGCACTCTGAATGCACTCTGAATACACTGTGAATGCACAGTGCTTCCTCTATAACTTATATTATCTAGGTTCTTAAACCTTGTATTCTTACTTTACTCCGATGTTTTACCCCCAATCTCACATAACACAATGTTATCTAAATCTCTCTTTAATTAAGCAATATTTGGTATATTTGAAATACTATTTTCCCAAAACATTTTACAAATAAATTATTGATGAACTCCAATCAGGATTTAAAAACATTATTCGATGAGATAAGTGAATTATCTAGCGAAAAGCGCAATCCCAAATCAATGAATATCGATACTGCATCAACTTCTGAAATTCTACGAATTATTAATGAAGAAGATAAAATTGTTCCTTTGGCTGTAGAAAAAGAAATTCCCTATATCACTCAAGCAGTTGAAATTATTGTTGATGCGTTGCAAAAAGGTGGAAGACTTTTATATTTTGGCGCTGGAACTAGTGGTAGGATTGGTGTTATAGATGCGGCTGAGTGCCCTCCAACTTTTGGAACTTCTCCCGAAATGATAGAAGGATTTATCGCCGGTGGTAAAGACGCTATGTTCGTAGCGCAGGAAGGTGTTGAAGATCATGAATCTAACGGGGTCGAAGACGTAATTAAGGCAAAGGTGAGCTCTAAGGATGTCGTTTGCGGCATAGCTGCAAGTCGCCGCACACCATATGTAATTGGAGCTGTAAAAAAAGCAAAAGAATTGGGTGCTAAAACTCTATTTGTTACGTCAAATCCACGAGAAAATTTCAATATAAAAGAAGTAGACGTCGCCATTTGCCCCTATGTTGGTCCTGAAGTTATAATGGGCTCCACTAGAATGAAAAGCGGAACCGCTCAGAAATTAGTCCTTAATATGCTCACGACCGCTTCTATGATTAGGCTTGGAAAAGTATATGAAAACATGATGATTGATCTTCAAATGACTAACAAGAAATTAGTAGAAAGATCGAAAAAAATTGTTATGATTATTACTGGTGTATCTTATGAAGATGCTTCCAAATTTCTTACACTAGCCGGAGGGCATGTTAAAACTGCGCTAGTAATGATAAAAGCAAATGTTACTGCTGATGAAGCCAAAAGAATGTTAAAAGACTCCGGCGGCTTTGTGCGTAAAGCGATTCAAGAATAAATTTAATTCCCCTATCTATAAACAAATTAGAAAATTAATATTGAAAAAGATTAATACACTACTTTTTGCATTGCTGTTTTTAATTCAGCCTTTCACCCATGCTCAAATTATTACAAACGCAAAGAATGATATCTTACAAGTATTGAATATGGGAGGTGACCTTGCCACAAGCTTTACTACCTTCAATGAAACTAAAGCCTGGGATTTAGCCGGAACTATTACTGCCATAGGAATTGGGTATTCACTTGATAACAGCCTCCACTCGTTTTCTCAAAGAAATGTTACCCCTCTGGATAGTAAAATATTTTCTATTGATAATATATATGGAAGTGGTTATACCCTATACGGAATTGCCGGCATTTATGGCTATGGATTATTTTTTAACAATCCCGAAGTTAGAAAAATCGGAGTACAAACAATAGAAGCTGTTGGTTACGCGGGCGTAATTACCTCAATTCTAAAATCTCTCATTGGGCGAAGTAGACCATATACTTACAAAGACAAAGCAGACTTCCATCCATTTAATACACATGCCGCCGAAACGTCGTTCCCATCCGGCCATTCTACCGTTGCTTTTGCTATGTCTACGGTTCTTGCAAACAATACAAATAATATATTTCTAAAAATACTTTGCTACTCTGCCGCTGGCTGGGTGGCATGTTCAAGAATTTATCACAATGCTCATTGGTTTTCTGATGTTATTGCCGGTGGAGCAATTGGATATTTTGTAGGTAACTTTGTTACAAATAATTATGAAAATAACTCAAAAAATAACTCCGGATTATCTTTTCATTATTCCATGGATTCTCTCGGAATAACTTACTCTTTTTAGTCTGGCACTGATTTTAAATGACAAATGATTTTTCCGGCGATAAAATAAAATCTCTTTTCAGAAATATTGGGACAATAAAACATTTATCCGCGCTAATTGCAGATAAATCAAATCCAATAATTTTGATCTCGCCACTTTTTGGCGCATCTAAAAGTCTTCTCGTAGATCTTTTATCCGCATTAGAACATCAATTAATTGTGCTGCTGCCCAACATTCAGATGGCTGCAGAATTTACAGTTGAACTTACGGAGTTGGGCTTATCAGATCACACAATCTCAATAATCGATTTTAAGCCGGAAGCAGTTCAAGAAAAACTAACGGACATATTAAGCCGAAATAGATTTGTTTTAGTATCTACTTACCAACTTTTGAACTGTGAGTTTCCTGCAAAAAAAACTATTGAGGGGAACACTACCAAAATTCAAGTAGGTGGAGACTTGACCTATAACGATTTAGTAGAATATTTGAATTTGCTCAATTATCAGAAAGATAAATTTGTTGAAGCCCCAGGAGATTATTCACAGCGCGGATCAATAA
>JAJYSI010000298.1 GCA_021793635.1 Bacteroidota bacterium | reverse complement strand
ATCCGATTAAGAATAATAAAATTCCGGCAATAAAAAGTTTATCTGAGGATAGTTCATAAAACCTTGATGCGATCATATCAATCGATGTTGAATGAACGGTTCCGTATATCAACGCAATTCCATATACGATAAATCCGGTTGCAAATGCGCCGAGTAAAAAATATTTTAAAGAAGCTTCATTTGCTTTTAGCCGCTTCCTATTCAAACCGGCTAAAGCATAAAAGCTAACAGACATCAATTCCAATCCAAGGAAGATCATAAAAAGATCTTTGGCGCCAGCCATTAACATCATACCGAGTACAGAAGTCTGAATAAGGATATAATATTCGCCGAAAAAAGTTCCGTATTTTTTTATATAATCTATAGAAAGAAGTGAGACAATTGCTGCGCCGAATGTAAATATTATATAAAAAATACTTACAATTCCGCCGGTTGCAAGCATATTTTGGAAAACTACCGATACAGAATTGACCGTGTATAAAGCATGAAATCCTGCTGCTAGAAATATCAGGATAGTGAACCATGGAAGGATTACCTCACTTTTTCTGAAGTAAATTTCAATCAGAAGTGAAATTAAAATTCCTGCACCGATAAGCAAAACCGGTATAATATTATAAAATTCTTGAAAGTTATTAAGCATAATTGTTATTCTAAAAATAAAATGTCTTCGTCAGTTTTTTCAATAATTAATTTATGATTATCCCCTACTCTAAGAGCCAGTTTAATATGATTTTCCATTTGGAAAATATCTTTATTTTTTTCAACAGCGATCAATTTTACAGATTCATACTTTGATATAGTATCTTTCAAATTTTTAAAATCCTTAAAATATATTTCAGTAAATGAATCTGTTTCATTAAGATAAATTGATTTGGACGAAGGGGAAAAATCCATCAAAATATCATCTTCAATAATTATTTTCAATATGTAACAGGAAAATGGCAATAATATTCTGTTACCATAATATAACCCGTTTAATTTATTTTCTAAAGTATCCGAAATTGTCTTAAACATTTAACCTCTACCGTAAAAAAATAAAAGCCAAATAATTGTGTAGACCGGAAGTAAAACTAAAAGTGAATACTTAAATATATATGCAAAAAAACTTGGCATTGTAATACCGGCTCTTTCACTTATTGATTTAACCATAAAGTTAGGGCCGTTACCAATATATGTCAGCGCTCCAAAAAGAACAGCGCTAATTGAAATTGCTTTCAGATAAATAATATCTACGTTTACAAAATGCTGAACATGGGTTTTAATAGCTATATCAAGATTATATTTTCCCATTGCAGCGCTTAAGAAATTCATATAAGTAGGCGTATTATCAAGCACAGCCGAAATCACGCCTGTTGCCCAGTAAAAAACATCGGCATTCAATTTATCGCCGAAAGCTTTTGCCTCAAATGCTACTAATTCTATCGCGGGAAGCATTGTAATAAAAATTCCGACGAACAAAAAGGCGACTTCTTTTATCGGTTCGAAATTAAATTCATTAGCTATTAGAATCTTTTGATCTGAGCTTTTATAAGAAAAATAAACAACAGCGAACAAGATTATTTCTCTTATACCAAACGGCAGAGGTGATAAATCGGGCACCCATGGAAAAACTGCCGGATCAATAAAAACAGCAGCAATAATAATCAGCAAATAGATCATATTCCTACGACCTTTAATCTCAATCTTACCGGAATACAATTCTTTACTGCTTGTCTTTTTATTAAAAAGATCAAAGAAATAAAACGGGATTAGGATTAATATTAATGCTAATAACCACATATACCACATATGCTGAACAACCCAGAAGAAAGGCACACCGCTAAGGAAGCCCAGGAATAGCGGAGGATCGCCTAGCGGAGTTAATGCCCCGCCTACATTGCTGACAATAAAAATAAAAAATATAATATGATAAGGAGCGATTCTGTCTTTATTTAATTTTATAAACGGCCTTATTAAAAGAACGGAAGCGCCGGTAGTTCCGATAAAATTTGCAAGGACAGCGCCAATAAATAGAAAGACCGTATTAGCAATAGGAGTAGATTTTTTATCAACATTTATCAATATTCCGCTTGATGCAGAGAACAGCGAACTTAATAATGCGATAAAAGAGATAAACTCAGTTATAACTTTTAGTAATCCGCTAAACTCATTTAAGAAAAACACATAATATACAGCAACGACAATCGAGGCAATTATAGAGTATTTAGCATAATGTTTTTCCCAATGATGCTTATAAAACAGAGGTCCGGTTGCAATTGCCAATAACAGCAGAATAAAAGGAACGATCAAATAAACCGGGGGCTGTTGAATAATATGTGCATTTGATACGGAGGCAACATTTAAAGTATCGGCGTTTAAGTTACTTTTGACTTCTGCCGATAACAATCCAGTATTTAGAAAGAACAACAAAACGAAACAAATATCTAAAAATATCTTATTTCCGTATATTTTTCCCAATAACTTATTTCGATCCGGTGTTGACCGGACTAAAAACTTGTTCAATTACTTTTTTCGTTGAAGTTTCAGAAACTTTTAAGAAAGTGCTTGGATAAATTCCGATCCAAATAATGAAAACGAAAATCGCAGATAGAATAAAGATTTCTCTTTTATTCATGTCTTTCAGCTCATTTACTTTTGGATTTTTAACTTCGCCAAAAAAGACACGCTGGTAGAGCCATAATAAGTATACAGCCGCAAAAATTACTCCGCTCGTAGCGAATCCAGCAAACCACCAGCTATCTAATACAGGTGACTTAAATGTACCGAGAAGGATTAAAAACTCTCCTACAAAACCATTTAACCCCGGTAATCCTATAGAAGATAATGAAGCGATCATAAAGAAAGTTGCAAACACTGGAACAATCTTAGCAATTCCGCCGTAATCGGAAATAAGTCTTGTATGCATTCTATCGTAAATAACGCCCACTAAAAGGAATAAAGCCCCGGTTGATAAACCATGGTTTACCATCTGAATTACCGCTCCCTGAACTGACTCTTGAGTCATTGCAAAAATTCCAAGTACAACAAATCCTAAGTGTGCTACTGATGAATATGCAACTAATTTTTTCATGTCCTTCTGAACCATAGCTACGAGAGCGCCGTAGATAATTCCAATTATAGCAAGCGTTGAAATGTAAGGCGCAAAGTGAATGGCAGCTTGCGGGAAAAGGGGTAAACAAAATCTAAGCAATCCATAAGTTCCCATCTTAAGAAGAACACCTGCAAGAATAACACTACCTGCTGTAGGAGCTTCTACGTGAGCGTCCGGAAGCCAGGTATGTAATGGAAAAATAGGAACCTTAATAGCAAAACTTAGGGCAAAGGCTAAAAACATCCATAGTTGAATACCATAAGGAATGGTTGGTGCAATTGAGTAAAGTTCGACAAGGTTAGTAGTAAAGTGGCCAAGTGTACCCGAGGCATATACAGCAAGCCAAACTATCGCAACAAGCATTAATAAGCTGCCAAACATTGTAAATAGGAAAAATTTTATCGAAGCATAAATTCTTCTTGGCCCACCCCATATACCAATTATAAAATACATTGGGATTAACATTGCTTCCCAAAAAATATAGAATAGGAAAAGATCAAGAGAAACGAAAACGCCAAGCATACCAAGTTCAAGCAGCAGCATGAAAAAAGTAAACTCTTTTACTTTTTTATTTATGCTTTTCCAGCTTGATAGCAGCGTAAGAGGGGTTAAAAAAGTTGTCAACAAAACTAGAAGTAACGAAATACCGTCGACCCCAACGTTATAACTTATATGTAGATTGCTGATCCACATCTGCTTTTCTGCTAATTGGAAGCCGCCTTTTGCAGAGTCGTATCCGGCATAAATTATTATCGAAATAATAAAAGCTAAAGTTGAAACAAATAGTCCAAAATACCTTACAAGATTTTCTTTATCTTTTTTAATTAATAGTAGAAGTAGAGCGCCAGCTAAAGGCACTGCTAATAAAAAAGTAATTAAATAATTGTTTATCATATTCTACAAGCTTAGTATTATCCAGAAAAGAGCGGCTACAATTCCAAGCATCATTATTAAAGCATAAAATTGTGCTACGCCTGTTTGTATTTTTCTAATTGAGCCGGAAATTTTTTCGATTAAATTAGCAACTCCGTTTATTAAACCATCAATAATTTTTACATCTGCAAATTTCCAAAGAACTATTTCAGAGCCTTTTGCAATTGGTGTCACAACAGAGGCATCATAAATTTCATCAACATAATATTTGTTTAATAAAAGATTATAAACCCCGTTGAATCTCTTTGAAAGTTTTTCTGCCGGTTTAATATTCTTTATATAAATATATCTTGCAGCGTAAATAGAACCTATAACGCCAACTAATGTAACAACCATTAAAACAATTTCTTCTAAGCTGCTGTGAACTCCGAACATTGCTATCTTTGCCTGCGCAGGTTGGAAAATAGGTTCTAACCAATTATCAAATTGATTTCCATGCTCACCTGAAAATATTTCCGGGATTCCGATAAATCCTCCAACAGCCGCAAGGACTGCAAGAATTATTAAAGGAATGGTCATTACGGCAGGTGATTCATGAGGATGTTTGTCGTGTCCGAATCTTTCTTTGCCATCAAAAGTCAGGCTAACTAGCCTAAACATGTAAAAAGCGGTAAGCAAAGCAGTGACAACTCCGATAAGCCAGTAAATAATATTTCCATCTGCATACGAGGACCAAAGAATTTCATCTTTACTAAAAAAGCCTGATAACGGTGGTATGCCCGCAATTGCAAGCGATGCGATTAGAAATGTAGCATAAGTTTTCGGCATATATTTTTTCAAACCGCCGTAGTTTTGGATATTCTGTTCATCATGCATACCATGAATAACAGAACCGGC
>JAJYSI010000297.1 GCA_021793635.1 Bacteroidota bacterium | reverse complement strand
CAACCTCGGAGGTAGCTCAGTGTATTCATCCGGGGTAATAAAGTAGGTGGAACTTTATTACCCTTTCTGGGATATCTCTTAACTGCCTTAAGCTTATTACAGCCAGAGGATGGCAATTAAGAACGGATGAAAAATTATTTTCTTTCACATCTTTTTGACCTCATCCCTAAATCCCTTCTCCTTATAAAGGCGAAGGGACTTTTTCTATTTTACCCTCTCCTTACTAAGGAGAGGGTGTCCCGCCCAGCGGGACGGGTGAGGTTCTACGCTTCTTCCGGTAATTTCGATACGCCCCCGCTGAAGCGGGGCTACTCAATCACCTTACTCACCATGCAAGGTCATCGAGTTTTCCCGCATGCTGAATATCGACGGACATTTCGATACTTTTCGAGGACTCAAAACTCAATGTCCGTCAACGCCCGCGCGGTCATCGAGTTTTCCTCGTCCCAACCGGGAGAGGAACGAATTGAGACAACGACGGTGGCTTCGATACATTCCTCACTTCGTTCAGGCTTACTCAGCCACCTTGCATACACTGCGCGGTCATCGAGTTTTCCTCGTCCCAACCGGGACGAGGAAAGTATCGAGATGACCGGAACTACTGTGCCGGCGGAGTTGGCGTAGGTGTATCATCCCCGCCGCGTCCGCCTCCTTTAGGAACAGGCTCAAAGGCAATAAGCATAGCGCGGTCTTTAGGAAAATTTGCCTTTACAAAATTTCTGATTTTATTTATTTCAGACTTATAAACTTTCGCTGCAGCATCACGGATTTCAGTAGCTGTCTTTTGATCCTTCTTAGCTTTAATCTGAGCCGAGTTTGCCGCGCGCAGCTTATCGGGCATTGCTTTAATGTTATCAATATCCTCCTGTGTCATTCCGTTGTCAATCAGAAAAGTATGGCTAACCTCATCAAGTCCGTCAAGATATTCACAGCGCTCTATTACGCCTTTATACCCGCCTGTTATTGGTTCATCAACCTTGTACTTCTTCTGTTCAGTTGTATCATCAGTTGCACTCTTCACAATTAAGTTGACTTTTTCTATTAACGAAATTGCCTCTTGCTTTGTATTTTGTTTATCTGCCGTCGCACTTTCAGCATTCTCTACAGACAGTGTCTGCGCCTTATCCTGTGCGTCTAAATCCGTCCGGGCTGCATTAAAGGAATCATACTTTGTCTGTTTAAAATTTTTCGCATCAAGTTTAACACGATTATCTTCCACAGCCTTTTTAGTGGCATCTCCCTGTTCCTGCAATTCTTCTATTCTAACGTCCATTATTAACTCCTTTTTATTATTGGTTAATTATTTCCTTCAAAGAGGAATGGTTAATTGTTAAATAGCAATAATTTTTTCTTGATTAGATTTATAAATCCTTTAAAAACCTTTATTTCAGCCCCTAAAACAACTTTTTCAAAATGAATTGATAAATTATTATTTAAATTCAGTCGTTTTAAATCTCAATTTGATCATTTTCAGAGTCCATTTAATGTTTTTAAAAGTCAATTTGATGATTTAAAAACTCTATTTGGTCATTTTTCAAGTTTGTTTAATGATTTTTCAAGTTAATTCAGTGATTTAAAAAACCATTTCGGTCATTTTTAACCGCCGTTCAGTCATTTAAAAATCCAATTCGATGATTTTTCATGTCCGTTTGGTCATTTATAAACTTAATTTGGTGGTTTACAAAGAGCAATCAGTCATTTTAAATCTCAAATTGATCATTTAAAACTTCCTTTCAGTCTCTTAAAAATTAATTTTGATTCCTTAAAAGATCATTTCACTATTTCAAAGAACAAAACAAATCTTTTAATAATTATGGTAATAAGTCAGTAAAAAGAAAATATAGTTATACAGAAAAAAATTGTCATGATTTTTTTCTTAAAGAATATAACTTTATACCTATATACCAAACATTACTAAGTCAATATGGATTTTCAATGGTCTGAGGTTGACCATCAGGTATTTTATTAAATTATCGTTCTTAATTTTTCCGGTTAAGATCCCTCAATTAAACAAGAACTAATTGCCCCTAACACATGCAAATCAAAATTTTAAAATTAAAGCATGCAATTAGTTCTTAAGCTAATCGAACTTATTGTTGCAGCAGGTTATTTTTATGTGAACGTACAAGTAAACTCCCTTCCACTTTCTTTTGTTGATGTAAAATTCCAAAATAAATTTATTAAATGCAAGAAGATGAATAATTTAAAATAAATATCTCTCCATTTCTAAAAAAAGCGTAAGCATTTTAGAGCTATGCGGCTAAAGCCAATTCACAATTCTAATCTTTTATCCATTCGATAAATCGAACGGCAATATTAATTCAAATTATTTATATTATCATAAGTATCTTTCTTATAATTTTTATTTGAAGAAAACCAATGCAAGAACTTAAAATAAAATCAAAGCTGCCGCAGGTGGGCACAACAATATTTACAATTATGTCCAAGCTGGCGGCGGAGTACGGCGCAATAAATTTATCGCAAGGCTTCCCGGATTTCGAATGCCCTGATAAGTTGAAGGAACTTGTTAATCAATATATTCATTTAGGGAAAAATCAATACGCACCTATGTCCGGTGTTCCGCTTCTCCGAGAAAGAATCTCAGCTAAGATTGAAAAGTATTACGGACACTTATACAACCCTGAAACAGAAATAAGCGTAACTGCGGGCGCAACTCAGGCTTTGTTTACCGCAATTACCTCTGTTATTCATTCCGGCGACGAAGTAATTATGTTCGAACCCGCTTATGATTCTTATGCACCATCTGTATTAGTTAACGGCGGCGTTCCGGTATTTGTTCCGTTAAATGAAAGAGACTTTTCAATTGATTGGGATAGATGTAAGGATGCAATAACAAGTAAAACAAAGCTTATAATAATTAACTCGCCTCATAATCCAACCGGAAGTGTTATTACTTTAGGCGATTTGAAACGCCTCGAAGAAATTACAAAGGATACAAACATTTTTATCCTAAGCGATGAAGTTTATGAGCATATTGTATTTGACGGATTAAGGCATATAAGTCTTTCGCGTTCCGGCGAGCTTGCTAAGAGAAGCTTTATTGTTTCATCTTTTGGAAAAACTTACCACACAACAGGCTGGAAGATAGGCTACTGCGCCGCTCCGGAAAATTTAATGCGCGAGTTTAGAAAGGTCCATCAGTTTAATGTCTTTTCTGTAAATACTCCAATCCAGCATGCCTATGCAGATTTTATTTTGAATGAAAATCATTTTCTTACATTAAGTGATTTTTACGAACGAAAAAGAAATTTATTGTCTAAAGCTTTGAATGATTCGAAGTTCAAGCTGCTTAAATCAAAAGGAACGTATTTTCAGCTTCTGGATTATTCCGGCATCTCGGATAAAAATGATTATGACTTTGTTGAATATCTTACAAAAGAGATTGGAGTTGCCGCAATTCCACTTTCGCCGTTCTATTCAAAAGAGAATGAAAGAAAAATTATAAGATTATGTTTTGCTAAGAAAGACGAAGTGCTGTTGGAAGCGGCAGATAAGCTGTGCAAGGCTTGAATAATTTAGAGGCGATCCATTAAAAAAGATTAAGTGGTGATAACTTCTAATTCTTCAACGCTAGGTTTTTGACGCCACTTTTTAACATTAACATAAATAACGGATTGGTTAACTTCCTTATTTCTTTCAGCTATTTCTTTGCTCCATTTGTTAAAGCCTTCCTCTCCATTAATTTGAAAAACAATAAGAGCATTTAAGGGAATCTTTTCCGATATATCTTCATGTTCCATAATATACCTGCTAAACTCGGAAGAAATCAACACCGCAAGTTTACTATATTCTTTCATCTCATTTGCCTTTAAACTGTTTAATAAAATTTAAAGATGGATATAGAATTATACAAGCCACATATATATAAGCTAATAAGGTAAATTCCGATTGGGTAATTGGGGCTACTAAGGTTTAGCAAGAAAGAATAAGGTTTTTAAATGCTTAAATTATTAGCCAAATAAAGAAATCAACATTCTTATCTCAAAGATATCTAATTAAACCTTATGAACTGAAATAACCTTAGTAGAAATTATACTCTATCGTAAACTCCGACCTTATTACTTTATTAAAATGTATTGCAGCAAAAAAGAATAGAACGAATGAATTAATTGTATCTCATACACCTTTAATTATTTTTAATATCTCTTCAGTTGCACCGCCAACGAGTAAATCAAGATAAATAATATTATGACAAGAGTACGAGACAATCTATTTCGTCATTTCAATTATGCTTTTTTCCCCGGCATTTAATGAATCATTTTCTTTTACCGTTTTTATTTTCGGTACTTCAACTCTTTGAAGAATAATTAAACCGGTTAGGAAAAATAATCCGATTGCAAGTGCGGCAATACGCTGGTTTGAAATATCTGCAATAATTCCATAAAATAACGGACCAACTACCGCAGAAGATTTGCCAAAAAGTCCATCGTAAAATCCAAAAAACTCCGCTTCCCTTTCTTTAGGCGTAAGCAGCGCCATTAAACTGCGGCTGCATGATTGAGATGAACCGATTGAAAGTCCGGCTGTTAATCCTACCAGATAGAACTGGAAAACATTTTGAACAAAGAAAGCGCCGACTACAACAATCAGCCAAATAACTAAAGTTATCGTAATTGTTTTCTTCGGTCCAATATGATCTGAAATAATTCCAAATACAAACGCTCCTCCAACTGCGGTGCTTTGGACTATTACAAAAAAGTAAATTACTTGATCGGTGGACATTTTTAATATTCCGGAGGCGAATATGGAAGCGAAAGCTATTATTGTAAGTATTGCATCATTATATAAAAAGAATGCAAGGAGAAATCTTGAGATTGAAGGATACTGCTTGTGAATAAAAATT
>JAJYSI010000296.1 GCA_021793635.1 Bacteroidota bacterium | reverse complement strand
TAATCAAGATTATTTTATCGTGTATAGAATATTGAGAAATGAGAATTGAAAATTAATTTTCAGTTCTCATTTGATTAAGATAATCTACAACCGCTCCGTATCTAATTCCTTTAGTACTTACCAGCACCTCATCAATATCAAAATACTCAAGTATAGTATGCAGAATTATTGTGCCTGCTAATAAAACATCGGCTCTTCCTTCTACAATACTTTTATAGGTTGATTTAATTTCTTCGAAGGATAAAACGGAAAGTTGTTTAATAAAATCCGAAAGCTCGTCTTGAGTTAAAATAGAGCCTTCAATGGCAAATTCGTCATAATAATCTATACCAATCTTCATGCAAGCTAAAGTTGTCGGCGTACCGGCAATGGCTATCGTTCTTTTAGGTGAAAAATAATTCTTATCAATTTTAGTCAAAGTATCGTTTACAAAATTCCTGAATTTTCCCAAGTCTTTAGGTAAAGGCGGTTGTTGCTTTAAGAATTTTTCCGTACCGCTGACTACTCCAACCTGATAGCTTTGACTAAAATTAATTTCTCCGTTTTGACCTAAAATTATTTCTGTACTGCCGCCGCCTATATCAATCACCAAGGTTTTGTTTTCGTCAAGATAATCTCCAACTGCACCAAGAAAAGATAATCTAGCTTCTTCTTTGCCGGAAACTACACGTATATCAAGACCAAATCTATTCTTCACTTCAGAAATTATTTCATTTGCATTTGAAGCAATTCTAAAAGCATTTGTTGCAGTCAAAATAGTTTTTTCGGATTTATAATCAGAAATAAATTCCTGGTACTCCTCGAGAACTTTATACAAATCTTCAACCTTTTCGCTGCTTATTGGCTGGTTTGGAATTAAACCTTTGCCGATCCTCGGTATCCGGTATTCATTCAAGATTGTTTTTATTCTTTTTGTTTCTGGATCTGCATCTGCAATGAGTAAAAGAATTGTATTTGTTCCAATATCTACTGAAGAAATAATCATATTTTTTTCATATTTTAATTTTGTCAATAAAACAAATTTATGAAGAAACTAAATACAATTTCCAAAATTTTTCTGTATCTGACTACAGTTTCCGGCATGTTGTGGTTTGGAAGCTATATTGCTAAGCTTGCGCTTTCTTATCAATTATTTCAAGGAAATGAGTTTGCGCTCAACTATTATCTAAATAGTCAAAATTTAAGTGCGGTGTTTTTAACATTAAACGCTTGCACAATCTTAACCTCAATTTCTTATGTCGTTTTCATCGTAACATTTATTTTCTTTTTAACCACTTCCCATATGAGTCTAAAAGAGAACGGCTGGTTATTGATAGTATCCATGATAATTCTTATTACCTTGCCATTTGAAGGATATTTGATGTCGATTGACTACAAAGTCTTTCAGATGCTTAAGAGTGGATTTAACTCGATGGATATTTTGAATTTGTATGTCAAGCGTTTCAAAGTGCTCGGAAGCTTCCCGATAATTGAAGTGCTTTCATATTTTGCGATTATATTTTTAATTCTTTTTAAGCCGCTTCAAGCAAACAAAATTAAATCATGAAGATAAAAGAAAAGGAATTTGAAGAGATCATTCAAGAGCTTAAAGCTCTTGCAGCCCAGCTCGGAGCGGAGGTTCGTTTTGAGAAAGGCGACTTCAAAGGCGGTTACTGCATCTTAAAAGAAAATAAAGTTATTGTTATTAATAAGATGGCAAATCTTCAAAGGAAGGTGGTCATTCTTTCGATGGCATTAAAGGAACTTGGCATCGACCAGCTTTACCTTACTCCAAGAATGAGAGAAATTATAGACGAGATGGCTGAGATAAAATGAAAATCATGGTATTAAACGGTCCCAACTTAAATATGCTGGGGGCAAGAGATAAAAATCATTACGGCAGCTTAACTCTACAAAAAATTGAAGAGAAGCTTTGCAATGAGTTTCCTAAAAATAAATTTACTTTTTTCCAGTCTAATCTTGAAGGCGAGCTTATAAATCAAATTCAGAACGCCGAGAAAAGTTTTAACGGACTAATAATAAATCCCGGCGGATATGCTCATTCGTCAGTCGCTTTAAGAGATGCGTTAGCGGAGTGTAAAATTCCAAAAATTGAAGTTCATTTATCGCATCTTGTAAATAGGGAAAGCTTTAGACAAAATCTAATAACTGCCTCAGGCTGCGATGGTTATATCTCCGGTTTCAAGGAATTCGGATATCTTGCCGCTGTCTTTTTACTTGAAAAATTATCTGAAAGCAGGAAACACAATTGATTAAAGCAGTTATTTTCGATCTAGATAATACTCTGGTTGACTTCATGAAAATGAAGCGGCGAGCAATTGAAGAAGCTATTCCTGCTATGATTGATTCCGGTCTATCAATAAGCTTTGAGGAAGCAGATAAATTAATCGACAAGATTTATAAGGAGCAGGGGATTGAGTATCAGCAGGTGTTCGATGTTTTTCTACAACGGGTGCTGAAAAAAATTGATCATAAAATTCTTTCTGCCGGTATTGTTGCTTATAGAAAGGCGAGGGAAGCCGCTTTAATTCCTTATCCTCATGTATATCCAACGCTTCACAAACTGATGAAGATGGGAATAAAAATGGGCATCTTATCGGATGCTCCCGTAAAAGAAGCATGGCTGCGGCTGGCTTATTTAAACCTGCATCATATATTCGATGCGGTTATTACTTTTGAAGATACCGGCGTAAGAAAACCGAATCCGGCTCCGTTTCTAGCTATCTTAAAAAAGCTTGAACTTAATCCCGAAGAAGCCATAATGGTTGGCGATTGGGCAGAAAGAGATATTGTCGGTGCTAAGAATATCGGTATGAAAACTGCCTTTGCACGCTACGGCGATACATTTAACACAGTAACGCATAATGCAGATTATGAACTAACTGACATCAGCGAATTGATTGATATTATTATAAAAGAAAATCGGTTAGACAATTGAGTTAAACCAAATTTGAAGAAAATCTGATTAATATTGATATTCAGTATACTATTAGTTATTTTTCTTTCAAATTTTTTTGAGGAAAAATGAAAAACCTTTCGATGAAAAAACTGTATTATTCGATTAGTGAGGTCAGTAAGATAACCGAAGTCGAACAATATGTACTTCGTTACTGGGAAACTGAATTTGAAGGGCTTAAGCCTCAAAAAAATAGAGCTGGGAATAGAATATACACTAATAAAGATATTCAATTGATTATGCAGATTAAAAGTCTGCTGCGTGATAAAAAATATACTATTATCGGTGCAAAAAAAATTCTGGAAAATTATTCGCCGGATAATAACTCTCAGCCGTTAGATGCCGAAACAAAAAACAATATTCAAGTTCCGGTTCATGAGGAAATTAAAAAAGATAATCATGAATTGAAAAAAGACCTTGCGGAAATCAAAACAATTTTGGAACTTTTAAAGGATAAATTATAAAATTTCGGAACGTGGCGCAGCCCGGTAGCGTACCTGAATGGGGTTCAGGTGGTCGTGGGTTCAAATCCCACCGTTCCGACTAAAAGGTACACTTGATGTACCTTTTTTATTTTTTCTAAAGAAATAAAAATGTACGAGCACAAAAATCATCCGCTGTTATCTAGACAAAAATATTTTGTAAGATTATGGAAACACTTTTTATTAGCTTCCGGTGTAATCGTATTTTCTCTCGGCATCGGCGTTATCGGGTACCATATCACTGAAGGTTTAGGCTGGATTGATTCCATACTTAATGCATCAATGATTCTCGGCGGGATGGGTCCGGTTGATGTTATCCACACTGTTTGGGGTAAACTCTTTGCTTCGGCATATGCACTTTTTTCAGGAATTATTTTTCTCGTTATAGTCGGAATTATTTTTGCGCCGATCTATCATCGGTTCCTGCATAAGTTTCATTTAGAAATTAAAGAAAAAAATTAAACCGGCTGCTGTTCCTTTCTGCTAATTTGCAGTTACATCGAAGAAGCCGAATTATTTATTAAACTAAAAGGTGAAAAAATGAAATACTCTCTCATATCTTTTCTGTTAATGATTCTCTTCGTTGGATGTACAGCCCCCGTTAGAATTGATATTAAAAATTATAACAATCAATTAAAATATATAACTCCTATTGAAGACAAAGCTCTTGATAGATGGAATTCTGTTTCCGGCAAAAACTTTGTGAATGATGGTTATATGTATGAAGCTCTCGACAGCTTTATAATTACAACATATGGAGACTTTATAGACAAACTGAAAGCCCTTCAGCTTCATACAAATGAAGTGAAAGATTTGAATAATCTATACGTCCAGGCGGCAGAAAAACAACTTGACGGATTTAATATGATGAAGGAAAGCCTCGAAAAGCGTAATAGAGATATGATGAACAATGCATACAAAATGCTGCAAGATGGTAGAGATGCTGAAAAGGTTTGGGCAACAAAATTAGATCAGTTGACTAAAGCTCATTAAAAGAACCTATAATAAAATAATGATTGTAAATTTGTCCCGGTTTTAATTTTAGAGATTCTCGTTTATTCGGAAGGTTTTCCGGTATAGCGGGAAGCCTCTCCGGCAGTCGTAAAATTTTTTTGCCAAGTAGTGAAGCTTAGCTGCCAAAGGCATGAATTAAAACCTGTGACTAATAAGTACTATTTTAACTACACAACAAAAGTAATCTTTTAATTTTGCAAACTTCCCAACGGTTTATTTTAAATAGTTGTGCTTTTTAATTTCATATCTTCTGATCACATATTATTTTTAATCCTAAGATTTATTCTTAATTTTGTTTTTTCTTTTTATACAATGTTGGAAACGATGGATATACGATCAGATAAACCTAAATGTCACTGCGGGGTCTTTGGAATATTCGATAATAATACTGCTGCAATAAATACATATTATGGGCTTCTGGCTCTTCAG
>JAJYSI010000295.1 GCA_021793635.1 Bacteroidota bacterium | reverse complement strand
TGAGTTATGATTTGTTTTACGATAATACCATCATTTTAAGCTATATGTCTATTATTTCATTCATTTTCTTTTTCGTACTTACAGCTTTTGTTTTCAAAAATAAGTTTATCAAAAACTTCAAAAAAATGAAAAATTATTTCAAAAATTGATGTCTGTAATAAAAATTAAAAAAGAATATAAATTCAGTTTTGATTTCATATTTCTTTAGTAAAAAAAATTCCTTTTGTATAAAATAATCTCAAGAGGGATAATTTAGGAGCACTCAAATAACTTAGAAGTCAGTAAATTCTGGAGGCTACATGAAGAAAGGAATGATCGTAGGTTGTTCCATTGCTGGGGGAATATTATTGATAATAGCTATTCTCGTAATATGGGGAATCAGTACTTACAACAATCTGGTTACGCTTAATGAAAATGTAAATCAAAGCTGGAGCCAGGTTGAGAACCAGTATCAAAGAAGAGCCGATCTTATTCCAAATCTGGTTAGTACAGTTAAAGGATATGCAAATTTTGAGAAAGGCGTTTTAACCGAAGTAACCAATGCCCGTGCAAGCGTTGGGAGTATAAAAGTTACTAAGGACATTCTTGATAACCCGGCAGAATTTCAAAAGTTCCAGGCAGTGCAAGGACAATTAACCGGTGCTTTATCACGGCTTCTGGTAACCGTGGAAAATTATCCAGATTTAAAAGCCGATGAAAATTTCCTTGAGCTTCAAGCTCAACTTGAAGGAACAGAAAACCGGATTGCTGTTGAAAGAAGAAAATTCAATTTGGTTGTTCAAAGTTATAATACCAATATTAAAAGATTCCCAAGTTCCATTTTTGCTAACTTGTTTGGTTTTAGAGATAAACAGTATTTCCAGGCTGTAGCCGGTGCCGAAACTCCGCCAAAGGTTGAGTTTTAATCTGATGAAAAGTTTATTTCTATTTTTATTATTTGTATCGATTGGATTTGCTCAGCAGGAAAATCTTCCGGTATTAAAAAATTACGCTAATGATTTTACAGGAACTTTAACACCCGATCAATTAAGCGAATTGGATTACCGGCTTCAAACTTTTGATGATTCAACCTCCAATCAGCTTGTCTTCTTGATGATTCCTACTTTAAATGGCTATCCGCTTGACGAATATTCAAACGAAACGGCAATCAAAAATAAAATCGGAACCAAGAAAAATGATAACGGCGTTCTTCTGCTTGTAGTTAAAGATGACCACAAAGCAAGAATTGAAGTCGGCTATGGACTTGAAGGTGCGCTGACCGATGCACTTTCAAGCTCGATTATCAGAAATGTTATGATCCCTTATTTCAAACAGAATGATTACTTTGACGGAGTATCTGCCGGAATAAATGCCATCATTCTTGCGACCAAAGGAGAATACAAGGCAGATAAAAAAGCTCATTCAAGAGATTCGTACTCAGGAATATTTACACTCCTATTTGTTTTATTTTTTGTGATTTCATTTTTCCTGAGAGGCGGCGGAAGAGGCGGCGGATTCTTTTATTATGGCGGCGGTTTAGGAGGATTTGGCGGCGGAGGCGGATTCAGCAGCGGCGGTGGTTTTGGCGGCGGCGGATTTTCCGGCGGAGGCGGCGACTTCGGCGGCGGAGGTGCCAGCGGAAGCTGGTAAGAGTTCTTCAGTTCTATATACTTGATTTTAGATTTGTGAAGTGTGAAATTCTTGTCAATAAAAATCGAAATAATTTACCGAGCAATTGATTGAAATTATTATTCTCTTTACTAAATTATAGTCGTCTATTAAAAATCTTTTCACCGGATTTTATATTAAATTATTCGAAGACATAAATATTAACCTTACCCTGCTTTAGGGATTTCATAATTTATGATATGAGGAGAAAACTTAAATGGCTTTAATGATTACACAAGAGTGCATAAACTGCGGTGCCTGTGAGCCCGAATGTCCGAACACTGCTATTTATGAAGGCGGTGCGAATTGGGAATTAGCAGGTAAGACTTACGGTGAAAAAGAAGCGGCTCCATCCGGTTCGACAGGATTTTATTCCACCGATTTCTTTTACATTGTTCCGGATAAATGTACCGAGTGTAAAGGCTTCCATGATGAACCTCAATGCGCGGCAGTTTGTCCGGTTGATTGCTGCATACCGGATCCGGGTCATGTTGAAGATGAAGCCACTCTTCTTGCAAGAAAAGAATATCTTGATGGAATAGGAAGATGAATCTAGTTTCTCGATTCTCGATGCTTATGACTCGAATATCAAGTTAAAAGCATCGAGTATCGAGAATCCGGTTTTGAGTATCCAGTATCAAGAATGGGTTTTCCGCAAATTCTCACAATTGAAAAAAATCAGCTTACATTTTCTACTTTTTTTAACTGCTTCCCTTAATTTTTAGTTCATATTCTCTTTTCTTTATGAAAGTCCATTGATTCAGCTTGGCATAAAATTAGCCTCTGTCTACCAAAATTTAGCAAAGAAATATAATCAATTAATCATTTTATAAATTACAAAGAAACTAAGGAGAAATAAGAAATGGCTATTAAAATAACCGAGGAATGCATCAATTGCGGTGCCTGCGAGCCTGAATGCCCGAACAGCGCGATTTACGAAGGCGGAAACAGCTGGGAATTTGCCGGCAAAACTTACAGTGACGGCGATGCAGCTCCTTCCGGTGCAACTGGATTTTTTTCAAACGATTATTTTTATGTAGTGCCGGATAAATGCACTGAATGCAAAGGCTTCCATGATTCACCACAGTGCCAGGAAGTCTGCCCGGTTGACTGCTGCATCCAGGACCCTGATCATGCTGAAGATGAAGCCGCTTTACTACAGAAGAAAGAATATCTCGACGGCATCGGCAGATAAATTTTATTTCGGATACCCAGTGTCCTAAAAACATTGGGTATCTTTCCTTCATCAATTCAAAATCACCCCTGCTTTTACTTACCGGTTAATATTTTTATTTTTACGCTTCGGTTACTGTTTTTAATATTACCATTAAATAAAAGCAAAATGAAAATCGGAAAATATCAGGTTTATTTTCTCAACTCAGGTTATTTTACACTTGACGGCGGCGCAATGTTTGGGATAATTCCAAAGCCGCTTTGGGAAAAAACAAATCCTGCTGATTCTTCAAACAGAATTAAGCTTGCGACGAGAAATCTTTTATTGGTTGACGGCAAGAAAAAAATTCTCGTAGATACCGGCATGGGAAATAAGTGGGACGAAAAATCAAAATCTATTTATGAAATCAATCAGGAAAGCTTTTCCATAAATTCCGAATTGAAAAAATTAAAATTGAGTGAGCCGGATATAACCGATGTTCTTCTCACTCATCTGCATTTTGATCATACCGGAGGCTCAACCAAACTTGAAAACGGAAAATTGATTCCGGCGTTCCCAAATGCAAAATATTTTGTCCAGAAAAAAAATTATGAATGGGCAGTCAATCCTTCTGAAAGGGATCGTGGCAGTTACATAAAAGATAATTTTGTTCCTTTAAAAGATACCGGCGTTCTTAACTTTGTTGAGGGTGAAACTTTTTTTGATGACGAGATTCAATTTTTAATAGTCAACGGGCATACCTTTTCTCAGCAGCTAATTAAGCTGTCGGATTCGTCTAATAAATTTTTATTTTGCTGCGATTTATTCCCGACATCTTCTCACATTCCCATTCCGTATGTTATGGGCTACGACCTTCAACCGCTTATTACCGTGGAGGAGAAGAAAGAAATTTTGAATAAAGCTGTTGAAGAAAATTGGAAATTAATTTTTGAGCACGACCCGGTAACTGCTTTTGGAACTGTAACCAAAACAGAAAAAGGTTTTAAGATAAATGAAAAATTTTCCGGTTTCTGAAATGATGGATCCTCAATCTTCATTATCTGAAATAGAAGGTTTCGAAAAGATTTGTACCGTTAACAGTATTAAAGAACGTGAAGGCAAGAGATTTATAATTGATGATGTTGAAGTAGCCGTATTCAAAGTCGATGGTGAGGTTTACGCTTTAAGTAATATTTGTCCGCATCAGCATACCAATGTAATTTATGACGGATACATAGAAGACGGCTGTGTGGTTTGTCCCGTTCATGGTTGGATGTTCAATTTGAAAACCGGTAAGATGCCTTCATGTAATGCCGGATTAGATTCCTATGCGGTTAAAATTATCGATGAATATATCTACGTTAAAGTTATAAAAAAAGAATTGAAGTGGTAACGCGTTAAGTTCCCTGGTCACTTCTCTATGAAGATTACGAATGAAATAGTAACAAAAAAAGCCAAAGATCTTGGATTTGATTTGGTAGGATTTTCCAGAGCTGAAAAGCTTAAAGAAGAAATAAAAAATCTTGAAGAATGGCTGGGAAATGGCTATCAATCCGGCATGACTTACATGGAAAGAAATCTTGAGAAAAGATTGAATGTAAAAAATATTTTGCCGGAAGCAAAAAGTGTCATCTCTTTAGCTGTTAATTATTATTCTGGTAAGAAGCATCCGAATATTATTTCGAAAGGAAAAGTTTCCCGCTATGCATGGGGCACTGACTACCATTTAATTATCTGGGAAAAGCTTGCACAACTGGAAAATGAGTTGAAAGAAATTGATCCGGAATTTGAATCAAAATCTTACGTTGATACCGGACCAGTCATGGATAAAGTTTGGGCAGTAAAATCGGGGCTTGGATGGATGGGTAAACATTCAAATGTAATAAATAAAAATTTTGGGAGCTGGATTTTCCTATCGACAATAATTACAAATTATGAATTTGAAAATTCAAATCAGATACCGGATTTTTGCGGTACTTGTACTGCTTGTATGGATGCCTGTCCGACAGATGCAATTGTTCAAGAATATGTGGTTGATGCAAACAGATGCATTTCATATTTAACTATTGAAAATAAAAATTCAATACCTGATGAGTTCAAAGGA
>JAJYSI010000294.1 GCA_021793635.1 Bacteroidota bacterium | reverse complement strand
GTTCATTATTACTAAGTTTACTAAGATCGCCCATAAAAACCATTACATATTCAGGATGGTTATTATCAACCGGCAGACTCCAAAAACCTTTACAATTAACCCCGCCATCAATCACTTCATATTTTTGAGGATTATTATAATATTTTTGAAGTACTTCTTTTTTAAAGAAAACCGGGGTAAGATAAAAAGGCAGTCCTTCATTTTTACCAAAGTAGTTTGCTAACTTCTGTTCATCGCATGTGTAAAGCTTTTCATTTCCATTTTCATCTATACCAATAATAAAGTCTTCATATTTTTTTTCATCATTATGCCCCTAAATACTTTTGGGAAAATTTTTTAAGGGATAAATAATTTTTTTACCCATTAACCAAGATTGAATCTGATATTTACCAACCGAGATCGTTCTGATAAGAAGCGAATATATAGACCCTTCACCTTTGTAAACTTTATCATGCTCTTGAAGATCTAGTTCGGCGAAAGATTGGGGAGAAAAGCGCATGCAATCAAAATATAGAGCGCATAACATTTTTTTTACGGCTAGATATTCCTTTAGATATTTAAGCTTAATTTTAACGAATTTAGCTGTAATTTCAGCTATACATTCTTCTTCTCCTTCATCGTTGAAAAATAAATATTTAATAACATTTTTATCTGCTCGATCTTCAAAAAGATCAAAATAAAGTCGAAATTCTTCAGTGATTTCAGTATAGCCTTCTTTATTAGGAAAATGTCTACGGTGAACTAAGGGCTCAATCCCATCATTAAAAGATTTAACATACTCGATAATTTCTTTTCCACCTTCAAAATGTGAGCTTAAACCCGGTCTGCCACTACCTATACTTAATTCCCACTGGTAATCATTTAAAATTTTTTGCTCTAATGCCAAAGGGATTAAAGCAGAATAAAGAGTGCTGCGCTCGTCATCAGTTATTTCACCTTCGCTTGAGAAAACAGTAATCCATTCTGTTTTACCAAGGTTACTATTAATTTTATTTTGCCAATCTTTAAAAGTTAAATCTAGCATTTTGTTAAACCGTTATAAAATAATAATTAATTATTTCTTCTTTTTAATTTTCTTTACTTCTTTCAGCAATTTCTTTTCATCACCCTTAAGCCGTCTTTCCACTTTTTTAACGTCTTCGGCTGGTGGAAGATTTGCAGGCTGCACGCCGCGTTCTTTTAATATTTTTCTAACAGCAAGATTATTTTTTTCGTGCTTACCGGAATTTTGATAAAGCATTTTATAAATAATATCCTATCGAAAAATTAGCAGTATTAATCATTGTTAAATAATACTGTTGACTTTTAATATTCATAAATCTATTTTTACACCATCTCATTAACCATGTGTTAAAGGAGTTACGGAACCGTTCAAGATGATTGAGCGGTTCTTGTTTTTAAATATACCTCATATTCTTTTTGTTTTTTTCGCTTCTCATGTTCATATTCCAGAACGAAAGCTGTCCAGGGTAATATATAATCCTTTCATATATCCAAGATAACGATGTAATCAGGTTCATTTTCTAATTCCAGCCAAATACAAAGGCGATCTTTACCATTCCGTTTCTGCGGCCAGACTTTTATTTTCCAATCATCACATTTCTCAATAGTTGGTTTAGCCCATTGAATTCTTTCACACCGTCTCAAATCCGGAGTTCTTTCGTCTTCGATATCACCTTTGTGAGTTAAATGATAGGTTGATAATCCGCGATGAAGATAAGAAACAGCGCCGGCGAACAAATCAGTTAATTGCAGAATTTCAATTTCGTGAGAGCGGACTTGCTGAACATTTTTAATAATCTGTTTAGAGAAATCATAATGACTGTGTCTGAGAACTTCTTTAAGAAAATCAACTTTTTGTTGGCTTCGGGTATCTTTAATATCGAGATAAATATTATAATCACATTCAGGATCTAAAATTACTTTAAGCAGATCGAAATACATCTTATAATAGAAATCATCATGAGTTTGATTGTGTTTTGAATGATCCAGTTTAGATTTATCAGGAATAACTAAAGCACGGAAATGAAGATCATCATCATCAAAAAAGAAGTCGATCAATTCTGCATAGAAATCAATTTTTTTAATTCCGATTTTATTCCATTTTACTTCGAAGGCGGCATTGAGCGAGTGTTTAACTTTAATCTCTCTAATTCGTTTATTGATTTCATAGGATTTATCTTTTGGACACCAGACAGCTCCCAAAACCATTGCCTTTTGTTTATCATTTTCAAGATGGCAGCTTTCATCACAATAGATGTTAAATTCTTCTTTCATAATAAGGCCCATTTAAGTGAAAAGGATTTTTGGGATACGAGTTCCAAACCACCTTTAAGATTATCAACACCTCCGTCGAATATTAAGCCGGAAAGTTTCTTTTCGGATTGAGAAAGCTTTTCACGAGCGGAAACGCGAGAGACGTCGAGCAGACGTTTTTCAATAATTTCCTGCTTACGGGTTTGAACTGCAAAATAAGTCTGAGCAAAAGCTACTTCCGACTTTGCGGGATCGCCGTTTTGCGCAACAAGGTAACAAGCGTATCTTGTAAGGGCGATATCATCTACAGGTCTATCACCACCACTACCAATTGAAACCATTTTGTTGACGTCAACAAAATGGTTTGGAACCGATTCACCGCTATTAAGACAAGAGTCTTTTGCCTTATTAATTACTTTAAGAATATCATATTCATTAAACTTTAAGAATGCATCAAGCTTTGTAACCCATTCCGACATTTTCATTGGAATTTGACGCGCTGCCTGGTTTTCGGCATAATCGAGATACATAGAAACAATGCGTTCGAGTTCTTTAATCTCTTTTTCCAGCAGATAATTTTTAGCAATGCTTATATCACTTTTAAGAATTTTACCCTTAGGAGAATTCTTCCATGTCTGCAAGCCCATTTGCGGTTTAGATGAATTGGCGCGTTCAGCAATTAATTGAGCAGCGGTTTTGCCGGTAACAGCCCAATGAAGCTTGTTTTGAACAGTCTTGTAAAATTTTTGTGTAATTTCGGCATCCTGGTTATAATCGATACTGCATTGCTGGTAGATATCTGTAATCTTTTGATAGAATCTTCTTTCGCTTGCGCGGATTTCGCGGATACGTTCTAAGAGTTCATCGAAATAATCTTTGCCAAAACGTTTACCCTGCTTTAAGCGTTCATCATCGAGAACGAAACCTTTAATCATGAACTCACGTAAAGTTTTTGTAGCCCAAATGCGAAATTGTGTAGCTTGAAAACTATTAACACGGTAGCCGACTGCTATTATTGAATCTAGATTATAATAATCAATTACTCTTGAAACATCTCTAGTTCCCTCTTTTTGAACTATTCGAATTTTTCGAATAGTTGCTTCTTCTTTTAACTCGCCGCTTGCATAAATTTCTTTTAGATGATAGTTTATGGTATGAACTTCCACTCCGAATAATTCAGCCATTCTTTTTTGGGAAAGCCAAAATGTTTCATCATTGAATAATACTTCAACAATTACATTACCGGTTTCTGTAGTATAAAGAATGATATCGGTGACAGGATTAACTTTTTCTTTACTCATATTACATCAATTGAAAAATTCTTATCCTTATTCATTAAATAAATTCAAATAAATTTTTACTTCATTGAACCTTGAATGCTGGATTATATTGTCATGCTGCAGCCTACCGACAATAATAGCCGGATGAATTTTCTGCTTCTTTGCAAAATCCAAAATAGAAGCTTGACTAAAAGGCTTTAATTGCAACAATTGCCTATATAGTTGGTCGGGTATAAGAAACTTGCCGGAAAATTTATCGGCTTCAGATTCTTTTTCTTGATCGATGTTATGCCCGGTAACATCTTCCAGGAAAACTTCTTTTTTGCCGTGCAATAAGATGTGTCCCGCTTCGTGAAAGAAAGTAAACCAAAAATGATCGTTTGTTCTATATCTTCCTGATATCTGGATTAAGGGAACAGTTGTATTAAAAATCCATCGTGTTGCACCGCTAATTGTAGCCTTAGGAATATTTGGCGTATAAATAACAGCAACACCGGCTTCGGAACATAATTTCTGAAGCTGCTCTTTAAAATTGGGGGGATGATTGGATGATAGTCCTTTGATTTTATCAAGGCTCTTTTTGAATAAGTTCTTATTGAACTCTTTAACTTGTAGCTTCTTAGCATCAATTTCACCTTTTCTTAACCAAACTGATATGGCTTCAGGTTCATTAGTATGAGCCAAAGATATTTTGAAAGCAACCTTAGCAGCTTTGCTAATATAAAGAGTGTTCCATTGTTCAGGAGAAGCGATTCCGAAATAATTTAACATTGATTTTGAAAGTTCGATAGGGTTTTTAGGATCAGGAATCCAGCCAAGCTTAATCATGTTCGATACTGGAAAATGCTTTGTCCAGTCTTTGCATACTTCAAGGTATTCATCAAATTCAATCTCCGCAAGTTCCTTCTGATATTGTCTATCTCGTTCAATCCAGAAATCGGCGGGTATGCCCAACACCTTTTCCAATGCAATAGCAGTAGCAGTTGTAATAGGCTCCTTACCTTTTATAATTTGATTTACGTTTTTAATATTCTTACCAAGACGTTCGGCAAGTTCGTACTGATTCATTCCAATCTTATCGATTGTTTCTTGAATTGTATCACCCGGAGGTGAGAGCAATTCTTTTTTAAGCTTATAATTTTTATTCATATAGCACCTCAAAACTTTTAATGATAATCTGTTACTTCAAGTATTTTTATTTGAGTAACTAAATCCCAATTAAGCCCGCCATCATTTTTTGTAGGGTTAGGATCATGGTCAGGTTCAAAAATAATTCTCCAATTACCGGAAATATCGACAGCAAGTGAACCTTCTCTAGTACCGTGAAGTTCGTGACAGTTTGCTGCCGGCAGTGTCGTCATGACCGCA
>JAJYSI010000293.1 GCA_021793635.1 Bacteroidota bacterium | reverse complement strand
AGGATCAGGAAAGTCGGAAGCAATTACAGGGTTTGTAAAAGTTCCATTACTGTTATCGCTATGGTACTTTTGGGCAAGGATATTTGAAGATAGAACTACTAAAAAAAGTAATATAACCTCAGTAAAATTTTTCTTCATTCTTTTTATCCATATAATTTTATCAATTAAGATCGCATGTTCTAAACGGAATAGCAGGCAATCCTTCTTTGTTATATATCTAGTACCTTTATGACTACTTAATCCATCATATCAAAAAAAGGATTATAGATTTTTAATTTCTTGTTCATTTCAATATAGAATTTTCTTTAAATTACTTACTCGTGTAAGCCGACCTCTAATCTGCTGCTCTGTTCTAAGATTGTTCTAATTCATTTTAGCTAAAAATAATTTTATTTAAATAATAAAGGCGCAAACTTATATAGGTCTTCCCTCCATACCGGCCAGGCGTGCCCGCCCGGATAATTAAAGTAATCGTATTTAAGTTTCATCTCATCAAACTTTGCACACATCGCCTGGCAATTGTTATATGCAATGTCTTCTTTTCCGCCGATCCCGATCCAAACTAATTTTAAATTATTTTTGATATTGGAAATATTCTTTCGCATTAAGTTGTACTGCTCATCGGCAATCTTGCTTTGCATCGGCAATATCCAGCCGGAGCTGAATATACCAAGATATGAAAACAGATTAGTGTTGTTCATGCCGGCATAAAGTGTTTGAAGCCCGCCTAATGATAATCCGGCAAGAGCACGGTTTTTTGAATCTGATTCTGCACGATAATTCTTCTCGACAAACGGAATAATACATCGTATCAATTCTGCTTGAAATATCCTTAAGCTGTTTTCACCAAGATCCAGCGGACCTACGTTTCCGTCGGGCATAACTACAAGCATAGGCTTTGCTTTATTTCCGGCAATAAGATTATCGAGAATCAAATCTGCTTTGCCCTGTTCCGCCCAGCCTCTCTCATCTTCGCCACCGCCGTGTAATATGTATAATACAGGATATTTTTCTTCAGGTTTAAAATCGTATCCCGGCGGCGTATAAATATAAAGCTTGCGCCACGAATTCGTTACTGTAGAGAAGTATCGCCTTATTCTAATTTCTCCGTGAGGAACATTCTTGATGTCATAAAAGCTTTGTCCTTTAATAGGTATCTCAATCCCGCTTGCCATCCGTCCCATACCGTAGAATGTTTCGCTTGCCGGGTCTGCAACAGAAACATCATCAATAATTAATGAATAATAGTGAAAGCCTTCGCTCAAAGGATCCGTTGTAACATTCCAATAGCCTGCAGTATCTTTAACCAAATCGTATTTTTTACCAAGATCGATTTGCACGTTTTGCGCATCCGGTGCTTTAATATGAAAGATAACTCTATTGTCCGGCAAAACCCGTGGATACTTTGCGCCTCTTACATTTGTTGAAGCAGGAACGCCGACAATGCTGTACTCGGGAAATGTAGAAGTATCTACAGGCTTGAATATAAGCTGGCTGAACATGTACAAATCGTTCTTCCAAACTTTGAATTCATGTCCGCCCGGCTCCATGTAAAATATATGCGGAACGTCGTAAGAATCCAGGTAGTCATGAATACGCTTGCCGAAGACAACCAGGTTATCGTTGTCGCCGTATGAAATCCATAACAGCTTCAATTCCTTTTTTAATTTTTCAGGATTTGGAATAAGAATCTCGGGACTTTCCGTATTTGGAGCCGCCGAGAATGCACCTATCCAGGCAAACTTGTCTAGATGTGTTAATCCGAAGTTCAGTGATTGTCCCCCGCCCATAGACAAACCCGCAATAGCGCGATGCCCACGGTCAGTATAAACCGGGTAATGACTTTCTATAAATGGAATCAAATCATGAAATAAATCTTTCCCAAAATTTGCGAAAGCCTGTATTTTAAGACTGTCAAATATATTTCCAACCGGACGGTCATCCTTCATTGCCCTTCCATTCGGTAATACGACTATCATCGGTTCAATTTTATTTTCAGCGTAAAGGTTATCAAGAATAACCTGTGGATGCCCGTTGTTTAGCCATTCAAATTCGTCCCCGCCTATGCCGTGCAATAAATATAGCACCGGGTATTTTTTATCCGTTGAATAGCCCGGTGGCGTATAAACAAGAGCTCTGCGCGTTGTTCCGACAGTTGTTGAGTAATAATTAACCGTATCTATTTTCCCGTGAGGAATATCGGTACGCAAAGAATCATATCCATGCGGTGCATGCATAATTGTGTTCTGCGAATAAGCAAGTATACTTAAGGCAAAAATAAAAGAGATGGTAAAAATTAATTTCTTCATAGTTTTAGTTTGATTCAAACTATTATAAAAATATTTCATTTAGCGCTGACTTTATCTTGATTTAATATTCGTCGTTTTAGGTCGTTCGCTTCCTGGTATTTAGGATTTAGAACTAAACATTTATTTATCAACTCAAGTGCCGTCTTAAAATCTTTCTTTTTCGAATAAGCCAGAGAGAGATTATATATGACAGAAGGGTCCTTTGGATCCGATTTATAAGCTTCGGTTAAATATTTGATTGCATTGTCGAAATTACCTATATACAATGCCATCAGTCCATCTCTCTTTGGAGTATAATCCGCCAGATTTAATTCATTCTTTTCATAAAAATATCTAATCGCACCATCAAGATCTTTTAAACCGGGATACTGATAAATCAGGACATCCATATATTTTAAATATTCTTTTATATCATCTTTTCTCAAATAATATGTAGCGCCTATTAAGTGCGCATCAGCCCAGGATACTTTATCTTCTATTTTAAACATTGCAAGCGAATCGATAAAATCTTTTGGCTGAAGTAAATTGTCAAAATCCTTTTGTTGAAACTTCGACATTTCTTTACTCTTTTTGTATGGCCAATTATCTTTCAGAATAGTAATACCATAATTACCGATAATTGAATCGAGCTTTGTAAACATAAAATTAGCGCGTGTAAGGCTGTCCTGCTTACTAAAAGGTATTTTAGCTTTTTCCGTTTTAGGCAGATCACCATACTTTTCCATACAATTGTAAAAGGCTTGTCCCATAAGTTCGTAACCTTTTAGATTAGGATGCAGATGATCTACAATCAAATTGTCTCCAACTATTCCATCGGGACTTGCGGAATCAAATATAGAGTCTATAGGAACGACAGGTGCATTAAATTCTTTTCCCAAATTATCAATTACAGTATTCATCTTTTCAGGCGCTCTGAACCTAAGCGCATCAAGATCCTTTGCCAGCAGGAAAAGAGAATCTGCCGTTTTAAAATTATTATCCTTTAAAGCACTCTCAGCTTCATCGTACACTTGATCAGCAGTTTGATAACCGGGCGTTGGTACGGAGATAAACGGCTTCTGATCTTTTAAATTGCTTACCAGCCTGCCTAAGATAACCGGCACTCCTTTATCTTTGATCATTTGTAAAATATCGGTCATGTTATCTTTAAATTGATCGATGCCTTCATCAAACAATTTTGAATTCAAAAGTATGTATTTGTCCTTCGCCATTATAGACATCAGTGTACCGGGAGGTATTTTATTACCTGACGAAAATAATGACGTAACCCAATGCAGCGAATTGCGTACTAGCTGAGTTATCTTAAAGTCATTTAAATACAGCATTAACCTGATTAGCCATCGGGACGAGCCAAATGATTGAACCGAGCCGACACCTAATGCACCGTAATATTCGTTATGTCCGGTATAGATTAAAATTAAATCAGGCTTCTCTTTCAAAACGCCGGGTAAAAGATCCAGCAAGGTATATGAGTTTATTGCCGTCATACCTAAATTAATTACTTCGATTGGCGTATGTGGATAAACAAGTTCCAATCTTCTCTTAATATAACGTGCAAATGATCCCATTGGGTCGTATGGAAATCCCTCAGCGCTGCTTTCGCCTAAAACAAAAACCCTGAATGCATCCGGTTTCTTATTTATGTCAAACTCATCTTGACTTTTCGTCGGATAAAAATTTCCACTTGGAAAATACTTCCTGCCTATGATAGGGTTAAGCATATATTTTCCTCCCCCTATATTTACCCATTGATCAAAATTATAACCGTAATTTATAATCCTTAAGAAAATTTCCAGGAGTACTAAAAAAATAACCGGGAGTAACACCGGCACTGCGTAAAACCACTTAGGCGTTTTTTTACCGGCAGCAGTAATTATTTTTTTTACTTCAATGCGCGGAAGTTTGTATTTTTTGGAAATTTCATTTATAGAAAGATGATCTTTATCTGCCAGAATTTGCTGCCTTATTTCTTTGGAGATTTTCATTCTAACTCTTTTTACTGATTCCTGGAGTTGAAGATGAGAATATAAAAATGATTAAGTACATACTTAAGCCCGCAAAAAAGCTAAGTGTAAAACCCCAAACCATAGAAAGAATAACCGCAAGAACAGAGCCCAGAACCGACATTATCCCGTTAACGCCGTACATCCATGGAATATATTTTACCAAATTATTTTGCTTTAAGATTTGAATACCTGTCGGAAATGGAATACCAAGCAAAAATCCGAACGGCAGCAATAAAAGAAAACAAGCAATTGCCCGGAGTAACAGACCATTAGCCAGTAACGCATTTAGAATTAATGGGTGAATGAAAAATATAAGCGCTCCGACAACAACTATCAAACCGGAAATAATTTTTAAACGTTTCACTGTATTAAGCGGATATATTTTCCCGCCGTAAAAGCTCCCAACTCCCATTCCAACCAGCAAAGAGCCTAACAGTATAGACAAAGCAATAGTGGGCGATCCAAGATAAAGGATGAACTTTTGGAAAAGAGATATTTCCAAAACCATAAACCCGATACCGATACAGATAAAGATTAATAAGGGTAAAAAAAACTTTTCTTTTCCCTTAACTTTTTTATTTTTCTTCTG
>JAJYSI010000292.1 GCA_021793635.1 Bacteroidota bacterium | reverse complement strand
TATGGAAGAAGAAAAATACTCCGCGGTTAAATCATTGATGATTGAATTGCTTGGCGGACAGCCTCCGATTTTCACACTTGTTCACAAAACTACCGAGACAATTCTGCAGCTGGCTCAGTTGGGTAATGTAATTATCCTCGATAGAGCCGCAAACATAATTACTTCAAAATTATTCAACACATTCCATGTAAGATTGGCTGCGCCGCTTGAATATCGAATAGAACACGTTAAAGAACTCTTCAATTATAACCGGATTGAAGCTTTGGATTTTATTAAGCATGAAGACCACGACAGAAAAGATTTTGTTCAAACGTATTTTCATAAGGATATCAATGATCCGCTTTTATATCATCTAATAATTAATACTCATTTGATCTCAGACGAAGAAGCTGTTGATCTTATTGGGAACTCAGTTGTTAATAAATTCCCGGAAATGTTCAGTATTGGTGATTAACCAAAAACTAACAATCTTAAAATCTATTCTTCTATTTACTTTTCTTTTAAAACACGGAGAAAAAGGTTCCCGAATTTAATATTACTGTTCTGGAAAATTTTAGTTATATTCTAAACGAAATAATTCTACATCCGCCTGACATTTAAAGTGTTCTAAATTTGATTTGGAGGTGAGCCATGACAATAGTTAAAGGTGCTTTTGAAAAGGCTAAGCTTTACATTGAATCTCATTCCAAAGAGACTGCCGGACTTAAACAAAGTAAGAAACAGGGTCCTTGCATTACCATCTCAAGAGAAACCGGTGCCGGTGCAGGTTGTGTGGGGGATGAATTAGTCAAATACTTTCAGCAATTTTGCGATGAGGGAGATATTCCGTGGACTGTATTCGATAAGAACCTGATTGAGAAAGTTATTGATGATTACCATCTTCCTCAGAAACTTAAACAATATTTTGTAGAAGACAAGCTTTCGGAATTGAAAGCTACAATTAATGAACTGCTCGGAATTCATCCGCATGCGTGGGTGCTTGTAAGTAAAACTGCCAGTACCATTGTTCAATTAGCAATGAAAGGAAATGTAGTCATAATCGGCAGAGCGGCAAACATTGTAACTGCAAATTTTAAAAATACCTTTCACGTAAGATTGATAGGCTCCTTTGAAACAAGAGTTAAACATGTGCAGGAGATTCATAACTTAAACCGCAATGATGCGATAGAGTTTACTAAGAATGAAGACCTTGCCAAGCAAAATTACTTTAAGAAATATTATAAAAAAGACATCGAAGATCCTTTGCTTTATCATATGATTATAAATACGGATTACATAAATTATGAGAAGACAGCGAGAATTATCGGACAAGCTGTGATAGAAAAATTTCCGGAACTGTTTTCATTTAGTGAAGATAAAATTTTGAAATTAGTTTAGCAAAAATGAATTCTATATTTTTGCATCAAGATACAAATCGGTGTTTGCTTTGCGGTGATTGTGAGTCTTTCTATTCTTTATTAAAAATTTTGTTTCGATTTTTTCCGTCAAATAACTTTTATAATTCAGATACTATCTGATAGTTAATAGGTTTGGGAACTTAATAATGATTGTATCGTCAAAAGCCCAGCTAAAACAAAAGTGTATTTCTTAACTTCAATCGGAAATTGAAAATAAGGACATTAAGAAATAAATAAGATTTAACTAATTGATTGTTTGATAATATAATCTCAAAATTTTAACTATTGGTGATTTTAAATGGAATTAACCCTGCTCGATAGAAGTAACTACTTAAAAGGACTTTTAGTAGTAGCTAAAAGAGACAACCAGCTAACAGAACCTGAAAAAAATATTCTTAAAGGGATAGCTAAGAGATTAGGCTTTGCAACCGACTTCTATGAAGACACAATACGAAGCCTTCTCGCCAATAAATATATTTCAGATAAACCGATTAAATTCTCCGACAAGAAAGTAGCCGAATCTTTTGTTACCGACGGACTCAATCTCGCATTTTCCGATCAATTACCGGCAGAAAAAGAAATTGATTGGCTGCGCTCTACAGCTTCAGAAAATAACTTGGACGAAGAGTGGTTTAATCTAAGAATTAAAAATGTTAGCCAAGCATTGAAGTCAAATTCAAATAATAATTTTGCTTTGCTTTCGATAATTTAATTCTTAATATTCTCGCCTCTTATTCTTTATCAAATTCCAGTTGTTGTTTAACAGCCATATCTATAATTTTGACGTCACATTCTTTAAATAATTTAATTTTTATAATGTGGTTCAAAATAACCATATAAATTTCATCAAGGATAACAAATGAGAAAAATGAAAGCGCTAGTAAAAAAATATGCCGAGCCTGGTTTGTGGCTTGAAGAAGTACCGGTGCCGGAAGTCGGTATTAACGATGTTTTGATAAAAATAAAGAAGACTTCAATCTGCGGAACAGATATCCACATTTACAACTGGGACGATTGGGCAAAAAAAACCATTCCGGTTCCAATGGTAGTCGGACATGAATATGTTGGAACAGTCGAAGCAATCGGCAGCAATGTTCAAGATGTAAAAATAGGCGAGCTTGTAAGCGGCGAAGGACATATAGTTTGCGGCTACTGCCGTAACTGCCGAGCCGGCAGACGACATCTTTGCCCAAACACAAAAGGCGTTGGAGTAAATCGCCCCGGCTGCTTTGCAGAATATTTAAGCATTCCGGTTTCAAATGTTTGGCATTGCGATCCTTCGATACCGGAAGATCTTTTTGCTATCTTTGATCCTTTTGGAAATGCGACTCATACAGCACTTTCCTATGATGTTCTTGGTGAAGATGTTTTAATAACCGGCGCAGGTCCGATTGGTATAATGGCTGCAGCAATAGTTAAGCATGCCGGTGCAAGATATGTTGTAATTACCGATATAAATCCTAAAAGATTAGAGCTTGCAAAAAAAATGGGTGTAACAAGAACCGTTGATGTAACTAAAGAAAAACTAACAGATGTAATGAACGATCTAGGAATGAAAGAAGGCTTCGATGTCGGGCTCGAAATGTCTGGAAGTGCCGAAGCTTTGAAAAGCATGTTGTCGGCAATGTGTCATGGCGGTAAAATTGCTCTGCTCGGAATTCTTCCGAACAACGCAGCAATAAATTGGGAAACTGTTGTATTTAACGGATTGACTCTGAAAGGAATTTACGGAAGAGAAATGTTTGAAACTTGGTACAAGATGACTGTAATGATCCAAACCGGGCTGGATATTTCTCCAATTATTACAAACCGGTTTTCCTATAAAGACTTCAAAGAAGGATTTGAATTAATGAAATCCGGTAATTCAGGTAAAATTATTTTAGATTGGATTTAACGTACTTAATTTATGGTTTTGATTTTCCGCAGTAAAAAAATTTCTGCAAGAAATCGAACAAATAAGAAACACAATTTCTTAGAAAGGAAAGTCTTATGAAAGAAACAATAAAAAAGATTTACTCAAACCAACTTCAACAAATTGAAAATGAAGGCTTATATAAGCGAGAAAGAATAATTACCAGCCCGCAGAAAGCCAGGATTGAAGTACGAGGCGGGCAGCAAGTGCTAAACATGTGTGCGAATAATTATCTCGGTCTGGCATATCATCCGGACATAATTAAAGCAGCTAAAGAAAGCTATGATAAATGGGGCTATGGACTTTCGTCAGTCAGATTTATTTGCGGCACCCAGGAAATCCACAAGGAGCTTGAACAAAATATTTCGGAGTTCCTAGAAACCGAAGACACGATTCTATATACATCATGCTTCGATGCAAACGGCGGATTATTCGAAACCATTCTTTCCGAAGAAGACGCCATAATAAGTGACGAGTTAAACCACGCAAGTATAATCGACGGAATCCGCCTTTGTAAAGCTCAGCGGTTCCGATACAAGAACAGCGATATGAATGATCTTGAAGAAAAACTTAAAGAAGCTGCATCGGCAAAAGTAAAATTAATTGCGACTGACGGCGTTTTTTCTATGGATGGATTTATCGCTAAGCTTAAGGAAATTTGTAATCTTGCTGATAAATACAACGCGCTTGTAATGGTAGATGACTCTCACGCAGTAGGCTTTATGGGCAAACGCGGAAAAGGGACTCATGAATATAACGATGTAATGGGAAGAATCGATATAATTACAGGAACACTTGGCAAGGCTCTTGGCGGTGCAAGCGGCGGCTATACAAGCGGTCGAAAAGAAATAATCGATTTGCTGAGACAGCGTTCCCGTCCGTATTTATTTTCCAATACGGTTGCGCCGAGTATTATTGCAGCATCTTTAAAAGTGCTTGAGCTTTTAAAATCATCCACACATTTAAGAGACAAGCTTGAAGAAAACACAAAATATTTCCGTGAAGGGATAACCAAAGCCGGATTGAATATAAAACCGGGAGTTCACCCGATAGTTCCGATAATGATTGGCGATGCTTCTCTCTCTCAAAAAATGGCTGCCCGTCTTCTTGAAAAAGGAGTTTATGTCATCGGCTTCTTTTATCCGGTGGTTCCAAAAGGAACGGCAAGAATACGAGTACAGATTTCGGCGGCTCATTCAAAAGAAGATCTGGATTTTGCAATCTCAAAGTTCAAAGAAGTAAAAGAAGAATTCGGAATTTAAAATAGAATTTATAGAATGAATTTTACTGAACAGATTATCATTGCGTGCTGGGCAGTATTTCCACTTTACTTGTTTAGTAATTCAAGATTTCTTAAACCGGTTAAAGAGATAAAAAAGATTTAAAAATTCTTTGTGGTTTTCGCGAGCAGAATAATCTTATTCTTGCGTTTCCTTGAGAGCTTTGAAAATGTTTTTTATCTGGTAGGTAAATTTATTACTGTCTCATTTATTGATAGACTTGCTGACGGAATTTGAAAAAATTCCGTCAGTTGATTGCTGGAATTTGGGAACATTAACTCTGCCGCAAATTATATCTTTTAATCTTGTTATAAAGCGTTACTCTATCT
>JAJYSI010000291.1 GCA_021793635.1 Bacteroidota bacterium | reverse complement strand
CTTCACTCTTTTCTGCTATAGAAATTGACTGTGCGTTAATTCTTACAGAAGAAAAGAGAGAAATGAAAAGTATAATTGAAGCGAAAAATATCTTCTTCATACTAATTAAAATTTTAATAGAAGCCTAGTTTGTTAGTTTCTTTTTGTACATCGGAATTTAACTGCTGGAAGATGTCATCTGCTGTTTGAACATTCTCATCAACCTTCAAAGTGAATACAGATATATATTGAGCAACATTTTTTAAATAATTAGAATCGTTGTTGGGTAAGTTACTTTTTACCTTGGCAATAATGCCGGTAATATTTTTCGGATCGTCTTTTGTTACAAGAAGAATGATCTTGTTACTAAGGACGCAAATCTTATCTTTCTTATCGGTGGATAGTCTTACTGCATTTTGAAGCTGAGTAATCGTCAATAACCCCAACTTCTCTGCTGCCGGGTCTAAACGGAAGGATATTATGGTAAATATCTGACCGGTGCTTTTAAATAATGCAATCTGATTATTCAGGATTAAATAAAAATCATTTATTGAATAGAAATTTGTAAAAGTAATATTCTCTTCCGGAAGTTCGATATCGGCTAATGATTTGTATTTCAAACTTTGAGAAGGAGCCGGAACTGAAGGCTTTGGCGTATATCCATTCTTAGATCTCGGCGGCTTATATTCAACGGTAATACCTTTATATGGTTCTATAAAATAATTTGCCGTGAACTGCCCTTCCGTATGCCCGATATTTGGCGTAATTGTCATTACTCCGCCGTGAGCTTTGTTAATTTCTTCCTCGCCTTTCTGAAGATAAATTATTCCTGTAGAATATGCGGCAAGAGCATCAACAATTGAGTTTGCAAGCGGTGTTGCTGGATCGCCGACAATAAACAAGCTCGATATTCCGTTATCCTCGATGGATTCGATAGTATTTACAAAAACATCTTGAAGCAGATTTATATTATTAAAGCCGATAAAAGGAGTCAGCTCATCAAAAACAATTTTGTTCGGCTGATATTGTTCAACCACAGTTACGATGTCCTTGAGGTATTCAACTAAGAAATCATCCGGATTGCCTACTTCATAAAGATCCGAAGGAGGAGCGACTCTTACAACGATGATTAGATTCTGATTCATGTAATGCTGAAGATCGAAATCAATGGATGCCGCTTGAATCATTAAATCTTTCGGTCGCATGCTTGTAAAGTACAAACAAACTTCTTTCTGACTTGCGCATTCCATTGCGAATTGCAGACCAAGTAATGTTCGCCCGGACTTTCTAGGTCCGATCAGCAAATAAGAACCTCCTCTATAAAATCCGCCCCAAGCACTGTCGACGAGAGAGATTCCAGACGGTAAAAGTTGAATTTTCTTTTTCATAGGTTTATCGCATTTTTTTTCGTTTTGTCCAATTATTATGCCGGAAATATTTATCTATATTTGTTAAATATACAAATATCAAACTAATTGGTTTGATCTAAATAGAGACAATTAAAATGTTTTGTTACAGAATGCTACAAACCGTTTGCATAATAACCATATACAAATACGGCAGTGGCATTCCCGATTATTGTCGGCTCGTTAGTTATGTAGTTTGACCAGTCATCAAAATATTTTACTTCAACCGAATTGAAGAGATTATACCGGCTTTTTCTATCTTTCAATTTAAATTGCTTTAATGAGCTTGCAGGCGCCGGACCGGCAGCCAAAGCCCCCGGCAAATATCCTCCGTGAAAATATCCAACCTGTGAATGCAAATGCTTCGGGAAAGCCGACCCGATATCATAAATAAAACTTAAGCCCCAAGGGTTTCTTCCAAGTACATAATCTCGCTGGTCAATTGCTAAGGAATCATATCTGCTGCTGCCGACTGCATCCTTATATAGAATTGCCTGCAGTGCGGCGCCTAAAAAAGAATTTGTCGTGCCCCACGAATACGCCATTGCTTCGTTGAACAAAGAAGAATCTTTTTTGGAGTTGAAGAAGATCAGGTTGTTTAAAATATATTGAGAATACCTTGGAAAGATTTTAGCAAGCCTGTAATCGGCAAGTGAATTGATATTACCATAGCTCCACCAGTAATCCGATTTTGCACTGTCCGCGTATGCCATTGCATCATTAAGGTACTTCTGCTTTTTAGTTGTCAAATACAATTCAACTGCGGCTAAAGCTAGTTTGCCTTTATAAGTTACGTCTCTGTACATACCGGTTCCGCTGGTATCGATGTCCGGAACATCATTTCTTACAGCATAAAAATTCTCTGCTGCATTTAAGCACTTTTTCGCAAGATCATAATTATAAAACTTTTCTGCCCAAACTCGTGAAGCCAGAGCCATTACAGCGGCATATATTCCGATTGTATTCTTTCCTATTCCGACAAAGCCAACACGGTCGTAGCGAAGAGTATCGTTCTCCGGCATTCGCCATCCGACTTCATGGTCACGTAAATCCTGGACTTGTGTAACAAGTTTGTATTTGCTAAGAGGCTCTCCTCTTCCCGGATTATTATAGTTGCATCTTAAAAGCCAATCAACACCAACCTTAGCTTCCTCCAGAACATCCGGTACGCCGTTATGGTTATAATCAAAGCTGAATTTTGCTCTATCAAAGTCATATGAAAAAATCAGCATGTATGTTGTATATGCAGTAGTACTTAAAAACTTAATATAATCTCCTGCATCATGCCATCCGCCGGTAACATCAACACCGCCGGGATGACTCTTATCGCCAATTAATCTTGAAACATCATATAAATGGCAGACTCCATGCAAAATTGGATCGGTTGGTCCGCATCTTTGCTCTCTAAAAAACTGCATCAACGAATCAACTACATTATTATAAACATTCTTCCCTATTCTGAATGGATAAGAATCTGACCCGTCGACTGAAATTAAATACTTTCCTGGTTTATTAATTTTAGAAAAATCGGCAGTGTATCCGTATTTAAAGTTTGCGTAATTAAATTCTGATTTCTGCAATTCATCATTCAATACAACTTTGCCCGTATTAAAATCTTTAACTGAAAATCTGGTGTTGTTGATAGGACTATCTGAAAATACAACTGCAGTTTTCAAATCATTAGGCAAATATCCTACTTGATTAGTGCGGATATAAACTTTATTCGCAGGTATAGTTGCGGCGCAATTTAAAAATAAAAAAGGAATAAAAAGAAGAAAAAGAAATTTTCTAAAATGATTTATTTCGATAAGAATTGTATTAATCCAGTACTTCTTTTGAACCAACAAATGTTTACTTTCCGTAATTTAGCAGCAAAAATAAAAGTTTCTCGCTTACAATTTACAACTATTATACCATTTCAACTTAGTCATCGGAAAATATTAGAGTGGAATCTCTTTGAATTCCTTTTTCAAGATTAATATTAAATCCAATTACAAGGCTGATAATAATGCAGCATCTCGGATTGAGGCGTTCCGGGTTTAGGCGAATAATCATAAACAAATTTTACTTCAGGTGGATGCGACATCAAAATAGATTCAATCCTGCCGCCGGTCTTAAGTCCGAATAATGTCCCCCTGTCATAAATTAAATTGAACTCAACATATCTTCCCCTTCGAATTAATTGAAAGAGTCTATCTTCCTCAGAAAATTTTTCAGATTTTCTTTTTTCAATTAACGGGAGAAATGCTTTGAGGAAAGAATCTCCGACTGACTTCACAATAGAAAAATATTTTAATTCAGAACCGTCTTTGTAATCGAAAAAGATTCCACCGATACCGCGCATTTCATTACGGTGTTTTATAGTAAAATATTCATCGCACTCTTTTTTAAATTCATTATAAGAGCCAGGAATAATTTTATCGCAGGCATCTTTCATTACAGAATGGAAAAAACGAAAGTCTTCCTGATACGGAAAATAGGGCGTCAAATCAATGCCTCCGCCGAACCACGATTTTCCATTTTCCATTTCAAAATATCTTACATTCATATGAATTGTCGGAATTTTTGGTGAGAATGGATGGATAACAAGTGAAATTCCGCAAGCACCGAAATGCATTTTTTCAACTTTTAATTTTACTGCAATTTTATCATTCAGCAGCCCGCTGACCGAAGAAATATTTACGCCGCCTTTTTCAAATACTTTTCCATTCTGAATAACACGGGTTCTTCCGCCTCCGCCTTCTTTATGAGTCCAATTATCCTCGATAAATTTTATTTCATCAAACTTCTCAAGATTAGCGCATATGTTATCCTGCAAATCGGAAATATATTTTTCCATCTCGCGGAATTGATCTGTGAATTTCATTTTTTGCCGGACTTATTTCATATTCAGATTTATTTCTCAAAAGTAATTTAGGCAAGGATATTAAATCAAATTTATATATCACAGTTAAGCTATAGATTATATTATAAATGTTTATTACATTGTTATAAAACAATTCCCAAATAACAAATCAAAAGGTGCAGCAATGTTAAAAGAAACAGTTCAGAAGATGTTGAACCAGCAGTTGAATGCCGAGCTTTATTCTTCTTATGAATATTTAGCGATGTCGGCATACTTTGAATCCGAAAATCTAAGCGGATTTTCAAAATGGATGCGCGTCCAATCTCAAGAGGAATACGGACATGCAATTAAGTTTTATAATTATCTGCTCGAAGCACGGGGAAAAATTTCATTCATGCAGATTGAAGCTCCCAAAGTAGGATGGCATTCTGCCGAAGAAGTTTTTCAGGATACTTTTAAGCATGAGCAGAAAGTTACCGAATCAATTTATAAATTGGTTGATCAATCAATTGTAGAAAAAGATCACGCAACAAATATTTTTCTTCAGTGGTTTGTTACTGAACAGGTCGAGGAAGAATCAACTGCTTCTAAAATTCATGATAGGATAAAGCTAATCGGAGATGATAAGAGCGGCTTACTTTATCTTGATCATGAGCTTGGACAGCGAGCTTCGGCAAAATGAGTTTATAAAGATGGCATCTTTAT
>JAJYSI010000290.1 GCA_021793635.1 Bacteroidota bacterium | reverse complement strand
TTCCGATCTCGACTGTGTTCCCAATGAATTCATATAAATATTCCGCAACATCTTTGTTTTGAACTTCGGCTATATATCCTTCCCTTTTTTCTCTCATCAGAAAGACGCTTCTTAAAATATATTCGAGTGTAAAAGAATATGCCGGCACGGTGTAGTATTCATCTTCACTTAAAGGAAGCGCACCGTTCCATGCATCTACTTTTCTGATTTTCTTTTTACCGAAGATATAAAACAAAACAGGAATAATTAATAAAACTAAAACTACTAGTGTAAGAATTGTGGGTGAAATTACGCCGAAGATAGGCTGAGCAGAAACAATAAGTAAAGGATCGGGAACAGATAAAAGTCCGCTTAAGAATTTCCCATAACCTAAAAGTTGAATAAGATATGGAGAAAAAATTCCACCAAGGAACAATAAAAGAATGAGAAATATTTCCGAGATTTTCATTGCACTTGAAGGAAATTTATGAGTTTTCTCTCCATGGTCGGGACCTAGCGCGGTGTAACCGATAAGTTTTATCATTGCGAATGTAGCGAGACCGATTGCTAATGCAACCATAATACCGGCAAAAGCTGCGATAATTCTATCAACATTATTCAAAAATTTATAAGATTGGAAGAGTGCTTCTAAAATCATCCATTCGCCGACAAAGCCAATAGTAGGCGGAAAGGCACTGAATGATAATCCTGAAGTTAATATTCCCAATGCGGGGAGCTTGCCTACGTTCCGCCAGATGCCACGCACTAAATCGATATCCTCTTTTTGCAATGCTTCTTTTGCGTGCCCGACCGAAATAAATAAAAGTGTCTTTGCAATCGTATGAGAAAATGCAATGAACAAGGCTGCAAGGAACGCAAAATCTGCAAGTGTTTCAACTCCTTTATTAGTCGAATAAAATGCCGCAATAGCGCTCAAGCCTAAAGCGGTAAGTATCATTCCATTATTTTCAACAGTAGAATAAGCAGGTAGTTTTTTTACGCTTCTTTCCGCAGATGAAAACATTGCACCCCAAAAAGCTGAAACGGCTCCGAATACAAGAACCATGATTCCCCACCACTTTGTGTAGCTTGAAAGCGAAAGAACTCTTACCAAACCGTAAACACCCATTAAAGTTAAAGGAGCGCTTAGCAAAGCTGCTGTGTGAGAAGGCGCCTTAGAATAGGCGCCAATAATCCAGGTATGGAATGGGAAAATATCCATCTTAACTATGAAACCAAGCGTAGTTAAAACAAGAAACAATGCGCTTGAATGGGCTGAATTTATTAATGAAAAAGAATTGTTTGCAAAATAAAGAGCGGCGAATCCAAGAAGTAAAAACATTGTGGACGCTTCACCGAAAGCAAGAAACTGAAATGCGTTTATCATCGAGCTGCGCCTTTCAAGGATCTGGAAAGTGAGGGCGATAGTCATAATTTCCCAACCGATCAAAAATAAAATTGAATCGGCGGCAGACATTACTAGCACCATTCCGAACAAAGTAAGATTAAAGAAGGCGCCCATCTTTTTGCTAAAAAGTCTTCCGAAATCTATTGAGTAAAATGCTAATGCCGCAAATGAAATAGAAGAAACAATAAAAAATAAGCTTGTAGTTCGATCTACATTGAGCCCGATTGATATATTCGGAATCAGAAAATAAGCGGGAGAGACTTGCGGATTATTTAGAGAGGTAACACCAGCAATAAATACATATATAGAACCGATGAATGCTGAAAAATAACTCAGTCTCCTTGAAAAAGTTAAAATGAATCCTAAGACGAAAAAACCGAGCGCAATATATAAGTAATTCATTTGCCGTTTCCTTTTCCCATTAGCTTTAATAGAATAGAGATTATTTGGTCCGGGTTTTTATAATTTTTTATTTCGACTAAAAGATTTTCACCGATAATATCTTTTATATTTACTTCAGAATTGATATTCCCAGATTCAATTAAAATTGCGCCGAATGGTTTTGGCAGTTGGTTTATTGTTTCCTTCAAAGGGTCAACCATTTTTTCTGTTGCGGGGCCAAGAACAATTAGAATATCGGCATGGCGCGGAGTATCAGAAAAGAAAATTCCGAATCTATGAATGTTATATTGAGGTGCTTGCAAAGCTCGTATTTCAAAACATAAGTCGTTGGAACATCCAACATCAATAATGTAAATATGAAGGGAAGTTTTGAATATTCCATCTAACGGTTTTACATCAACGTCTGTTTGATATAACTTTTTTTCTGTAAATCTTTTTTTAAGTCCGTATGGCAGCCACCAGTTGTTCATATAGAGTTATTTCCTTAGAGTATTCAATTATTATTACATTTATAGATTCCCGCTTTCGCAGGAATTACAATCCAATTATCTTGCCGCATCTGCAAAAAAACTTCCAAATGAATCAACGGAAAACGGGAAATCTGTAAAAATCATTCCGGGTAAAGAATCCTTTATCGCATTTAATCCGAACAAAGATGGCGTTGATGTGTAAATGTATTTAATTTTGCCGTTCTCCAATTCGGTATAATAAGCAATAACTCCGCTTGGCGATTCAACCGCGCCAATAGCATTTCCGGTTATATTTTCAAGAGAGTATTTCGATTCTTCAAAAGGGATTAAATTTTTTACTTTGTCAATAAAATCAATCCTATCATTAATGATTTTTATAGATCCAAAAATTTCTTCTATTCTTACTTCCAACCTTGCCAGAGAATCGCCAAAAGCAATAGTCGGAATATTAAGCCCCTCATAAAACTTATCCGAATTCCTTAAATCCTCTTTTATTCCGCAAGCCCTTAAAGAAGGACCGGATAAAGAATTGCTTAGAGCGTAATCTCCGGTCATTTTTGATGTGTCATGAAGCCTGTCGAGAAAATTTTTACTCTCAAGAGTTCTTGCATAGAGATTTATTAATTCCTTGTTTATATTATTCACCCTATCATTGACGATGTTCAAAGTATTTTTATCCGGATAAGAATTCAGTTTGCCGATGCTGTTTATACCTTTTAGATATCTTGAACCAGCCTGTCCGGCAGGCTGGCGGGAAAAGAGAAAATTCGTTCTTAAAGATTCTTCAAAAAGGAATTGTACATGACTTGTTAAAACTTTCTGGGCGGCTGCATTTGCAAGCTGGCTGAAAACATATAAGTGGTTGTAAATCCTTTCTAGTTCAAGTGCGATAATTTTATAACTCTTTATAATAGGATTTAATTCAATCCCTAAAATTATTTCAATTGAATTTGTGAAAGCCAAAGAATGCGAAAAGGCAAAATTACCGCAGACTGATTCGGTTAAAGGAATGGCTTGCAAAGCGCTTAATCCAATTAACTTTTGCTCGATATTTCGTGCTTTGTAAGTGACATCAATATTAATTCCTAGAATTCTTTCACCGTAAGTATAAATGTGGAAGACCCCAGGCTCTATAACCCAGGAAGTTACCGGTCCATATCTGAAAACAAAAACGCCTTCACCAAAATATTCGCTTTTGCCAATTATGGAATTTCTGCTTTTTATGATATCGTAGACAGGATAAGAAGCTGCCTGTCCGGCCGCCAGGTCTGACTTATTATTCGCTTCTATCGTAAAATCTTTCCCGTCAAAAAAAAGAAATTTACTCTCACCTGTAGGGTCAAGTCCGTTATTAACCGAATTATTTTCTAAAATTCCAAATAGTCTTTTCATTTCCATACTCCATTAAATAAGATATTAAAGATTAATGGAGAAGCAAAAGTAACGGCTAATGCAAGTAGAAGATTTATTATCGGTATAACTACGATATAATTTTTTTTCCTAATTTCAATGTTCGGTTCAGAGAAAACCATTCTCAAAGTTTGATAATTTATTCCGATAAATGCCATTGCAAGGAATAAGCCGGTTAGAAGGGTAATCATTACGCCGTAGGTATTTAAAATTGAAATTAAAATCAAAAGCTCGCCAAGAAAAGTTCCGAAAGGCGGAGTGCCGGTAACGGCGAGTGAGCCGAAGAACAACGAATAACCGGTTGCAGGCAAAGTTTTAGAAATGCCTTTAACATCATCAATCTTCCAGCTTTCATAATTTATTAGTACAATTCCTGTTAGAAAGAACGTTGCAGATTTTGCAAAGGCATGTGCAAGGATAATTAATATGCTTCCTACAAAAGCATATCCACCAAGAGATAACCCGATCAAAGCAATACCCATATTGTCAATAGAAGAATAAGCAAACATTCTTTTATAATAAACTTGATTAAATGACATAAAAGCGGCAAGCGCAATGCTGAGTAGTCCTAATGTAAATGCGAATACTTTTACGCCGTTATCCGGAACTGCTTGAAGAATTCTTTCGATAGCAAATAAAGCTACAGGTAATAGGACCGCAGAGAAAACTGCACTTATTGGCGATGGAGCTTTACCATGCGCATCCGGTAGCCAAGTGTGCATAGGAAAAATTCCCGCTTTAGTCCCGAAGCCTATTATTCCTAATACAGCGCCGAAGTATGTAATCCTTTCATAAGAATGTTGTTTAAGAATATCAGCAAAAGAGAGAGTTTTAAACGAGGAATAAATAAATATTACCGCTATTAAAGAAATTATTAAACCGACAGAAACGATTATAACATATCTCCAGGTTGCTTCAATTGTAGACTCGTCATTCTCTGTTGAAATAAGCAACGCGCTTGTAACAGTCGTAGCTTCAACAGCCACCCAAATTAAACCAAGGTTATTTAGGATTACAGTAAAAAGCATGGTCAAGACAAAAGTATTAAGAAGGAAGAAATAAAAATGAGATTGGAATAATTTGTTTTGTATATGATCTATATAATAAATAGAAAAGATAACAGCAGCTAAATAAATTGCGCTTGTCATAATGAGAAATATTTTTGATAAACCGTCAATGTAAAAGAAATCGGTTGTATAGTTTGGAAGAAATAGAATATATATAGAAGAGACTAAAGCGCCTATTGCAACTATAACGGAAATGTTTTCTTCAAACTTTAAGA
>JAJYSI010000289.1 GCA_021793635.1 Bacteroidota bacterium | reverse complement strand
ATTACATCATAATTGGTTATTTTATTTCCGCTAATGATTATAGAATCAACTTTGATGGAGTACTTACCTGAGTAAACGACTGAATCTTCCCCCTGAGGAAAAACCTTTGAAAATGTAAAAATTAAGAAAAATGTAAAAAGAAAATATTTTGACATGCACGAAAGTTGGTATTAAATAATGGAAAACAAGAAAAAGAGAACTATTCTTTCTTTATGCGAAACCTCCAAGGTTTCATTGAAAAAGTTTATCTAAGATATATTTCAATTATTACTGAAAAAAGTCCTTTTAATATTTGCAAAATAAAAAACTTGGAGGCTTTATATAATCGACTACTATTACAATCGTAATTGTCTGCTTAAATTGAGTGAATAGCTAAATATTTTAAGAAACAGTTTCTTCAATATAATCTGAAATAGGATTACAACTGCAAACCAAATTCCTATCGCCATAAGCATTATTTACTCTTGCCACAGAAGGCCAGAATTTATTCTGCTTAATCCATTCCTTCGGAAACGCGGCTTTCTCTCTCGAATAAGTATGATTCCAATTACCTGTAACAACGCTGCTAAGGGTATGGGGAGAGTTTTTAAGAACATTATCATTTGCATCTGCTATTCCTATTTCTACTTCATTAATTTCTTGGCGAATTGAAATCAAAGCATCGCAAAAACGGTCTAACTCTCTTTTTGATTCGCTTTCTGTCGGCTCAATCATAAGCGTACCGGCAACAGGAAAAGAAACCGTAGGTGCATGATAGCCGTAATCCATTAATCTTTTTGCAATATCTTCGACCTCTATATGAGCGCTTATTTTAAAGTTTCTCATATCAAAAATTAATTCATGAGCAACTCTGGACTTTTTCCCCGTGTACAAAACTTTAAAATGATTTTCCAATCTTGCTTTAATATAGTTCGCATTTAAAATTGCAAACTTAGTCGCGCTTGCTAAACCCTCCGCACCCATCATTTTTATGTATGCATAAGAGACGACAAGAATTCCAGCGCTTCCCCATGGAGCGGAAGCAACTGCAGTAATTCCCTTTCCTCCGGAAGAAAGATTTCTCTCATGTTCAACATTTACAACCGAATGAGCCGGCAAAAACGGAACCAAGTGAGAAGCAACTCCGATTGGACCAACACCGGGTCCTCCACCGCCGTGAGGTATACAAAACGTTTTATGCAAATTTAGGTGGCATACATCTGCGCCGATCATAGCAGGGCTTGTTAGCCCAACTTGCGCGTTCATGTTAGCGCCATCCATGTAGACTTGCCCGCCGTTATCATGGATAATCTTACAGATCTCTTGAATATCTTCTTCAAAAACACCATGAGTTGATGGATAAGTAATCATTAAAGCGGCAAGATTTTCTTTGTAAAGTTCTGCTTTCTTTTTTAAATCTGAAAGGTCAACGTTTCCGTTATCATCACAATTAACCACAACCACTTTCATTCCTGCCATTACAGCGCTCGCCGGATTTGTTCCATGAGCCGAGGATGGAATCAAAGTAATATTCCGTTTTTTGTCACCGCGGCTTTTATGGTATTCTCTTATTACCATTAGACCGGAATATTCTCCCTGTGCTCCTGAATTTGGCTGAAGCGAGATAGCAGAAAAACCTGTAATCTCCGCAAGATCATTTTCAAGTTCTTTAAATAATTCTAAATAACCCTTCGCTTGGTCAAGAGGAGCAAACGGATGAATATCGGAAAATTCAGACCAAGTTACCGGAACCATTTCAACGGTGGCATTTAATTTCATGGTGCATGAGCCAAGAGGAATCATTGAATGAGTAAGAGATAAATCCTTATCCTCAAGGCTTTTCATATATCTTAGCATTTCAGTTTCGGAATGATATGAATTAAAAACTGGATGCTGCAGATATTCGCTTGTCCTTTCAAAATAAGAAGGAAATTTAATTTTAACGTTTCGGGCAAGCGCTTCCGTTTTGATTAAATCAAAGTTTTTATTCTTTGCAGAAGAAAATATCTCGATAATTTCAAGAACATCTTCATAGCTAGTAATTTCGCTCAATGAAATTTGGATTGAATTAGGGGTGTAATAAAAGTTTATTCCTTTTGCTTCAGCAAGCTGTCTTAAGATATTTAGTTTATCAAGTTCGCCCGGCAATAAAATAATATTAAGAGTGTCGAAGAAAAACTTATTAGATTGAACAAATCCCAAGTCAGAAAGGGCTGATTCTAAAATTTTGGTCAGCAGATGAATCCTTTCCGCAATTTTTCTTAGCACATTTGGGCCATGATAAACAGCATACATTGAAGCCATTATAGCAAGCAAAACTTGCGAAGTGCAGATATTGCTCGTAGCTTTTTCCCTGCGAATATGCTGCTCCCTTGTTTGAAGCGCCATTCTCAAAGCCCGGTTTCCATTCGAGTCAACGGATACGCCGATTATTCTTCCCGGAATTTGTCTTTTAAATTCATCTTTAGTTGCAAAATAGGCTGCATGGGGACCGCCGAACCCCATCGGGATTCCAAAGCGCTGGGTACTGCCTACAACTGCATCTGCCCCAAATTCCCCGGGAGGCGTTAACAAAGCAAGACTTAGAATATCGGCAGCTACAACAGCAAAAATATTTTTCTCTTTAGCTTTCTTAAATAATTCACGGTAATCATATATTTCGCCCACTGCCGAAGGATATTGGACTAAGATTCCGAAAAACTCTTCAGTAAGTTCTATCTTTTGATGATCGCCGGTAACAAGCTCTATTCCTAAAGGATTTGATCGTGTTTTTAGTACATCAATAGTCTGAGGGAAGCATTCATTCGACACGAAAAATTTATTAGCGTTTGTTTTATTTCTGAGTGAATGGAACAGTATCATTGCTTCAGCAGCAGAAGTTCCTTCATCTAAAAGAGAGGCATTTGCTATGTTCATACCGGTCAGATCATTAACCATCGTTTGAAAATTCAGTAAGGCTTCTAATCTTCCCTGTGATATTTCCGCCTGGTAAGGCGTATATTGTGTGTACCAACCTGGATTTTCAAGAATATTTCTTTTTATTACTTCAGGCGTAATTGCAGGATAATATCCAAGTCCAATATAAGACTTAAAAACTTTATTCTTTTTAGAAACTATTTTAAGTTTATTTAAGAGTTCATACTCCGATATAGGTTCATCAAGCCGCAATGAATTTTTAAGTCTGATTTGCTTTGGAATTGTTTCATCGATTAACTGATCTAAGGATTGAACTCCCGTAGCTTGGAGCATTTCATTTAATTCAAGATCGGAAGGACCTACATGGCGCTTTACAAATTCATCTGGATGGGAAAATAATTTCATAATTTTATTTCTTATTTAATTGTTTGATTTACATACGTAAAAATAAATAAAGTTTTCCACCTATAAAATTTATCTGAACTTTTTATTGTGGTAAGAAATTTAGAAGAAAGGAAACATTAACCAATAAAATTACTTATTCAATTTAACGTCACCGCTAAACTCGGTTATTTTTTTCAATGCTTCATGAGCGGCATTCTGTTCAGCGCTTTTTTTATTGCGTCCCTTTCCTATGCCGTACTCCGTCTCGCCGATAGAGACCGAAATTGTAAAAGTGCGGTTGTGTTGAGGTCCCTCTTCTTTCAATACTGTATAAACCGGAATTTGAAGTTTATTAGCCTGTGCATATTCTAATAGCTGACTTTTAAAATTTTCATCAATCAAATAGACTCCGTCCCTTGAATTAGGCTCTATAAGAATACGTTCGATAAATTCTTTTGCGGAATCAAGACCATTGTCAAGATAGATTGCTCCAATCAATGCTTCTAGGGCATCAGCTAAAACTGTTTTGGAACCGGCATTAAAGTTATTGGAAAAATTTTTACTTATCAGTAAAAAATTTGCAAGGTTTATATGTTCAGCAGCCCCAGCGAGGGCAATACGGTTTACAAGCTTCGAACGTACTTTTGTTAAAAATCCTTCATCCTTTTCAGGAAAAGCTTCAAACAAATATTCTGCTACAGAAAGGCTTAGGACAGAATCACCTAAAAATTCAAGTCTTTCATTGGAAACATCATAATCAAAATTTTGTTCAAGAAAGGATCTGTGCATTAAAGCTTGAATAAAATAAGATTTGTTTTTGATGCTGAACCCAACTAACTTTTCAAGTTCTGCAAATTTTTTATGTGTCAGAAGACGGGAAATCTCTTTTGATTTCTTTTGAACTTGTCGCTGTTTTAATCTTTCAACTACCCAATTTAAAAATTTTCCCAAGCTTAAACCTCAAATTTCTTAAATAAAATTGAAGCATTATGGCCGCCAAATCCAAAAGTATTACTGATAGCACACCGGATCTCTTTAAGCGTGGCTTTATTAGGGCTATAATTTAAATCGCACTCCGGATCCGGATTGGTAAGGTTAATTGTTGGTGGAATTAAATTATTTTTTAGAGAAAGAATTGTTGCAACGGCCTCAATACCACCGGCAGCGCCAAGCAGATGACCTGTCATAGATTTCGTAGAAGTAACTATCATTTTATAAGCATGCTCTCCAAAGACAGTTTTAATTGCATTAGTTTCATAAACATCGTTATAAGGCGTAGATGTTCCGTGAGCATTTATATAATCAATATCTTCTGTTAAAACACCGGCATCGCGAATAGCTTCTTTCATAGCACGAACAGCGCCCTCACCTCCCGGTGCCGGGGCTGTAATATGAAATGCGTCACCTGTTAAACCAATACCCGCAATTTCAGCATAAATTTTTGCGCCTCTATTAAGTGCATGCTCTAGTTCCTCCAAAATTAATGTGCCGGCGCCTTCTCCCATTACAAAACCGTTTCTGTCTTTATCAAAAGGTCTTGAAGCTTCAAGACACCTATCGTTCCACCTGGATAATGCTTTCATTGCGTTAAAACCACCAACACCCATTTCTGTAATAGCTGCTTCGGATCCACCACAAATCATCAGATCAGCGCTTCCGCGTTGTATCAAAATAAAAGCATCTGAGATTGCATGCGAAGCTGTTGCACATGCAGA
>JAJYSI010000288.1 GCA_021793635.1 Bacteroidota bacterium | reverse complement strand
TTCTAATGCTAATTCTTCGGTTCGATTACCATCCCTGTCTACGGATACGCCTTTATCATCTTTGAAAAGAGCGGATGTGGGTCTGTTTTCTTCAGAATTCCAAAAATTTGGATGAATCGCCCGATATAATATTTCGTTGTCTTGAATTTCAGAATCTGGAATAAAACTCATTAACCAACCTAAAAATATCATCTAAAGAAATTGATTCGAATTCGGTTTCTTCATTTTTAATTTCCGAATAAGCGGAATAATTATCTTCGAAAATTTCAATCTCAAGATAATTTCCATTTGATTTTTCATACTCAAACTGTATGCTCTGTCTACCGGTAGGAAAAACATCAGGTTGGAATTTCAAGGAAGGTGAATTAATAATGTCTAATGCTCTTTGAATAAGTGTATCGGAGAATGGTTCAGCATTATTACCATTCCAATTTGTATCTAATATCTTTAAAGAATGTATAGAATTTATATTCTTAATTTTCTTTTTTAATTGATAATTTTCTGAATAATTTGAAGTTATATTATTCATTTCACGTTTTATCGCTTCGGCATCCAAGGATACTTCAGCAAACTGGTCAATTAACGCATCTTGAGTTTTCCTTAGAGGGATTAAGTGCTTCTGAATTTCAGATTGAATAACCTGTTCAAGAGTAATTGGTGCGCCGGTTACCAGGAAATTAGAATCAAAAGAAGATAATAAACCTGAACTACTTTTTTGCATTTCCAGCAAATTTTCCAAGTAGTTTTGCGAAGTTCCAATTTGTAAATTTGCCATAATCAATTTACACCTTATTTAAATTAAGAAATTGAAATAAGTCATTTTCAAAATAGCTTTTTGCATCATTAAAAACTCTATCACAATCGTCTTTTTTCAAACCGCTAATATTATTATCAGTTGATGCGTTAAAATCAATTACACCCTGAATACTATAGTTTTGATCATCTCTTTCTATCAAAGACAATAAAACATTATAGTCATAACCATTTTGATTTATTAAATAGTTAAAACGAAGATCGACGCCTTTTAATTTTTTACCCAATCGAAAGTCTCGAAAGTATTGATTCTTCAGACGGAAATGATTTGTTTCTACAGGTTTAGGTAGGTTAATATCAAAGTTAGATACAAAACCAATTAAAGAAAGTTTTACATTTGGAGAATATTTCAACCAAATATTTAATATTTCCTTTGAATTTGAAGTTATTTCTTCAAATGGAAGTTTATCCTGGTAAATAATATTACTAGGAGTCAATCGTATTTCAAAAGAATCATCTAGAGCCACCTTTAGAAGATCTAAACCACCAATTTTTAAGGTATCAAAATTCAAATTTAACAATGACTGAATATCATTAATTAAATTTGCTTTGTAATTACCGTAGTTATGATCTTTTCGGAAAGAATGAAAACCAACAAGATAAGATGAAATTTGGATATTTTCTTTTTTAATTTCCATAAGATTTTTTTTTATTTATATAAATATAATAATAAAAAGGAAATAATCTGTAATACAAATAACAGGATAATAATCAGGTCAATCCTTAAAAAATAATAAATATTATTAAGATAAAACCAATTTTCCTTGGTAATTGAATCTTCATTTATATTCCCTTTGTAATAAGTAATTCTTCGCCAAGCATATCTATAATTTTTACTGCAATTGTAGTTTTGTCTGTGGGTATCTTAATTTTGTATATACCAGCGACTAAATCGTTTTTCTTTTCGGGAACATCGGATATAGCAATATTAAAAACTTCTCCGTTATAATTGGAATCGATAAGGATAACATCAATCATACTTCGGAAATCGGGGATCTTTACATTAAACAAACTTGCATCGATTTCTAACCTTTCCAGAATTGTTGGGGAAAGAAATTCTTTGATTTCAATTATGGCATCTTTGCCTTTTCGTTTCATATCCACTTTGGCTTTGCATGGTTTGTGGGTAAAGAATTTTCCGTATTTACTATCAGTTCTTAATTCAATTACGTCGACCTTATTTACCGGGTGAAGTTTATTGTAATCTGCAATCCACCCATCAACTTGGATTTCTTTACCAAGACAAACGAGAATAATATTTCTATCCTCATCCGGTCTTTTTCGTAATTCATCTTGAACGGTTTGAAGATCGTGCAATGAAAGAGGGTGATTGAAATCTATAATTTTCACTAATTTTTTACCGAGCATTCCATCAAAGAAATTATCTTTTTTGGTTCTTATTATTCCAAGATGTTCTATTGCTAATTCGATGGCTTCGGTGCGGAGGATTTGAAGATCGTAGTCATTTACTTTGTAGTTTGCGAAAGAGAAATATTTTTTTGAAGAATTATCGCTAAACAACTTCTCCTTTGATTTGTTTTCTTTGTTAATTTGACCCTCAATTATTTCTTGAAGGCGTTTTGAGGTCGTTTGGATTGCACCTTTGTTTATATCGCATCCTATCCAACGTCTTGAAGAATCCCGATGATTTTCAGCTTTAAAGTAGGGACTGAGTAGGGACTTTTTGATTCTATCCTTCGTCTTACCGAACATTATTGTCTTGAACTCCTCATTAAGAAAGCTCCGGGATGCCTTTCCACTAAAACTTAAATAAGATTATATCTAAAAGGCTGGAAATAGCGTTTTATCTTCAAAACGACTCAAAAACAACAATTATATCACCTTCAAAATTATTGCGCCTAAATAAACATCTATTTTCTCCGATTATGTTAATAAAGGTTATTTTACTTTTAGCTTAAAATATATTTGGAGAATATAAAAATGGGGACATACGTGGATAGAAATAATATTACCTGACCTAATTCAATTATTAAATATTACCCTGTTAAAGAAAAATGTGCCTATGAATCTAAGAATACTATATAAAAATATTTTTATGAGGTTCAAATGTTAAATAATCTAAAAATCGGGGTAAGACTCACATTCAGCTATTTAAGCGGACTGTTTGTTATGTTTGGAATTGTACTCTTTGCAACAATTAAAATGACTTCGATCGATAACGAAATTCAGAATATCGATAAAGTACAATTCCCAAAAACGATTTGGGCGAATAATATAATCAATAATGTCCATGAAATTGGATTGCGATTGCGGGAAATCCCTTTAACAAAGGACTCTCTAGAATCCGGCAATCTTAAAACAAGGATCCAATTTCTTGCTAATATTATTGCACAAAATTTCGATTCTCTCAAAAGGACAGCTACAACAGAAAAAGAAAAGGAACTTCTTGCTAAATCATTAGAATTAAGAGATCAATACATACAATTACGGAATAGCATACTTGAGTCCTTGGACTATGGAAATAACCAAAATGCAGTTACAATATTATTAAGTGTTTTGAAAACCGCTGAGACCAATTATATAAGTGCGATTAATGACTTAATAAATTACCAAAATGAAGGGGTAAATACCGCTGTTCTTCAAGCTTCCGATATAAATAATTCTGCAAAAAACCTACTGCATATTATCGGCATATTCGCATTTCTATTGGTAATAGGATTTGCCGTTACTATTACGAAGAGCATTATAGACCCCATTAAGACAGTTGCCGATAGGGTTAAGCAATTACAAACTGAAGATTTTACAAATTTGGGGAATGGTTTGCTAGCTATGTCTAACGGAGATTTAACTAATAAAGTAGAAAAATCTTCAAAGCTTTTGAGCTTTGATAGAAAAGATGAAATAGGCAGTATGGCAAACACATTAGATAAAATGATCATGCAGGCACACGAAGGAATAGATGCTTATGAAATAACGCGCGGCAAAATTAATGAGCTGATTTCTGAAACCGGTGCATTAATTTCAGCCGGGAAAGAAGGCAAACTAGATACACGCGGAAATTATGGAAAGTTTGAAGGCGCATATAAAGGATTAATTAAAGGGATTAATGATACTTTAGATGCTATGATATTACCGGTAAAAGAAGGGTCGAATGTTTTAGAAATTATGTCGAACGGGGATTTCACTGTTCGCATGACGGGAGAATATAAAGGTGATCATCAATTAATTAAGAACAGTATAAATAAACTTGGAGATTCTGTCGGTTCAGTTCTTAATGATGTTGCCGAAGAAGTATCAGCGACTGCCAGCGCAACTACACAAATTTTTTCCAGCTCTGAAGAAATGGCAGCAGGTGCACAAGAACAAAGCTCCCAGGCTCAGGAAGTAGCAGCAGCAGTTGATCAAATGACTAAGACAATTTTAGAAACGACAAAAAACGCAGGGAATACGGCAGATGTAGCAAAAAATGCCGGTCAAATAGCAAAAGACGGAGGTAAGATAGTTCTGCAAACTATAGAAGGGATGAACAGAATTGCTAATGTAGTTACCAAAGCTGCCGAAACAATACAAGAGCTTGGCAAGAACAGCGATCAGATCGGTGAAATCATCCAGGTAATTGATGACATTGCAGACCAGACAAATCTATTAGCACTTAACGCCGCCATTGAAGCTGCTCGCGCAGGCGAACAAGGTCGCGGCTTTGCAGTAGTTGCCGACGAGGTTCGCAAATTAGCCGAACGAACTACAAAAGCGACAAAAGAAATTGCAGATATGATAAAACGAATTCAGAGAGACACTAACGAAGCCGTTGAATCAATCCAACAAGGTGCAGTTGAAGTTCAAAAAGGGAAAGAACTTGCATCAAAAGCAAGTGAATCATTAGAGCAAATTATTTCCGGATCACAAGAAGTCGTTGATCAAGCTATACAGGTGGCTTCTGCAAGCGAAGAGCAATCAGCCTCCGCAGAACAAATCAGTAAAAACATTGAAGCAATTAGTAGCGTTACTCAACAATCAGCGACAGGTGTTCAACAGATTGCCCGGGCTGTTGAAGATTTAAATAGATTGACTGAGAATCTACAAAATCTTGTTTCCAAATTTAATATTGATAGTAAAAGAAGCGACGATAAATCTAATTTAGCCATCAGATCAAACGGTCGAATAATTCACGCTTAAACATTAAAAGAAAAGTAAGATCATTAATGTTTTTGAAAAATAAATTTGACTTATTTTT
>JAJYSI010000287.1 GCA_021793635.1 Bacteroidota bacterium | reverse complement strand
GGTCGAGGAACTGAAATGTTCCAGGAGAGGATAAATTTAAGGGTAAAGGGATTTCCTATTGCGCAACTTGTGACGGTGATTTTTTCCAGGATAAAAATATTATTGTCGTCGGAGGTGGTAATTCTGCGCTTGAGGAAGCTGTTTCGCTGACTAAATATGCAAGTACAGTTACAATTGTCCATCAATTTGAGAATTTTCAGGCTTTTGAACACGCAGTAGAAGAAGCCCAAAATAATCCGAAAATAAATTTTATAATGGAATCAAAAATTATAGAATTTATCGGGGAGAATTCTCTTGAGAAAGTTATAATAGAAAATCTGAACACTCTTGAAATTTCTGAAATGAATATTAACGGTGTATTTATTTTCATTGGATATCAGCCGAATACAGAATCTCTTAAAGGGATTATAACCTTAAACGACAAAAATGAAATTATTGTAAATGAGAATTACGAAACAAATATCCCGGGAGTTTTTGCAGCAGGTGATTCAATTCAAAAAAAACACAGGCAAATAACCACTGCCGTTGCAGATGGAACAATCGCAGCCTTAAGCGCTATCGAATATATTAACAGTACCAAAATTCTAAATCATGCATAGTTTTTTTCAAAGCTAAATCTTGGCTACAAAGTCCATGCAATTTGGAAGGGCTATAGCATTATCTAAATTATTTGTAAATTCATTCTGTAAAGTTTATTAAAGAAGGAGACAGAATGAATTTTAATTATTTAAAAAGACTTTCCCTTATTCTATTTTTCCCAGCTTCTATAGTCTATAGCCAATCCGGAAAAGTTGTCCTAGTTTCAATGCCGGATGATCGGAACCCCGTTGAAACTTCAATCGCAATCAATCCCCAAAGTCCCAAAAACATAATCGCCGCTTTTCTTTCATACGATAACGGTCTACCGGGATTTACGGATTTTACTTATACTTCATTTGATGGCGGCTCAACTTGGAAAGAAGTTAAAACCGATAACCCACAAAAAAGGATTCAAGGAGATGATGCTGTAGCATTCGGCAAAGATGGTATTGCGTATCATTCTTATCTTTCCTTTTACGGATTGGAAAATGATAAATCAAAACGACCATCATCTGGAATATTTATTAACTCTTCTTCAGATGGAGGAATTACCTGGCCGACACGTTCCATTGTCGTAGATCATATAAATACTTCCGCACCGATGGAAGATAAACCTTATGTAGTTGTAGATAATTCTGATTTATCTAAATATAAAAATAATGTTTATGTGGCTTGGACACATTTTCAGAATTATGGGAGCAATGATCCTGCCGACTCCTCTCAGATATATTTCTCTAGCTCTACCGACAGCGGAAAAACATTTACGTCACCGGTTAGAATTTCTACAACTGGCGGGGATTGCAGAGATAGTAGCAACACTGTCGAGGGTGCAATTACTTCAGTCGGGCCAGAAGGTGAAATTTATATAGTATGGGCTGGTCCTAAGGGTTTGGTATTTACTGAATCAGTAGACGGTGGAAAAACATTTAGCCCAGAAAAAGTAATTGGCTTTATTTATCATGGATGGGATATGAAAGTTCAAGGTATTGAAAGAGCCAACGGAATGCCTGTCACAAAAACCGATTTAAGCAATGGGAAATATAAAGGATCGATTTACGTTAATTGGTCTGATGATAGGTTTGGCGATCCGGATATTTTTCTTAAATATTCGCGTGATGGAGGTAAAACCTGGTCGAATACTATTCGCGTAAACGACGACAGCCTAAGAAACGGAAAAGCGCAATTCTTTACTTGGATGTCTGTCGATCCGGTTGATGGCTCCTTAAATATTGTTTTTTATGATAGGGAGGATACTTTTGGAAACCTAACTGGTGTTACTCTTGCCAGAAGCATAGATGGCGGTAAAACTTTTGTAAACTACAAACTGAATGTTGATTCATTCGACTGCAATAATAAAATCTTTTTCGGTGATTATACGGGTATTGACGCCTATGATGGATTTGTTATTCCAATTTTTATGCACTTTATTGACAAAGTAAATATATCAGTATCAGCTGCGCTATATCATTTTAAACCAGGTACACAAGAACAAAAATAGAATTATCATCTAAATGGAAATCTGATGTGCAAAATGTGGTCTTGAATTTACAAATTTATTATTAAGTTTATTCCGTAAATTAAATTTTGAAGGAAGTTATTATGGACAAAATTGATCAAAAGCCAAAACATGATACTGAATTTAAGTTCCTGAAATATTTTATTTTTTTAATATTGTTATTTCCTATTTTAGTATCTTCTACTATTTTCCCAAAGAATAGTGAAAAAGACATCTTACGCGCAACTTTAAAGAATGGTCTGCGTATAGTTATTGTTAGAAATACATTAGCTCCGGTTGTTACAACCGAAATCAACTATATAGTCGGATCCAATGAAGCGCCCAAAGGTTTTCCAGGCACTGCCCATGCTCTTGAACATATGATGTTCAGAGGTAGTAAAGAACTCTCAGCGGATCAACTTGCTGACATTACTGCTGCAATGGGAGGAGATTTTAACGCCGATACCCGTCAAACCGTTACTCAATTTTTCTTTACCGTACCTTCCGAAGACTTAGACGTTGCACTTCACATCGAAGCAATAAGAATGAAAAGTCTTTTAGCAACTGATTCTCTATGGAAGAATGAGCGAGGCGCAATTGAACAAGAAGTGGCTTCCGATCTTTCCAATCCCCAATATGTTTTCTACACAAAACTTTTAAAAGAAATGTTCAATGGGACGCCTTATGATCATGATGCTCTTGGAACACGTCCTTCGTTCGATAAAACGACTGGAGCAATGCTTGAAAATTTTCACGACATGTGGTATACACCTAACAACGCTGTTCTTGTCATTGTTGGAGATATAAATCCTAATGCGGCACTAGATGAAGTGACCAAATTATTTGAAGCAATCCCTTCAAAGCAGACTCCAGATAGACCTGAAATAAATCTTAAGCCGGTCAAAGCAGACACATTAAATTTAAAGACAGACCTTCCATATGGTTTAGCGTTAATTACCTTTCGATTACCTGGTTCAGATAGCCCCGATTATTCAGCAGTGCAAATTCTATCCGATGTTTTAAGCAATCAAAGGGGAAATCTTTATTCAATGTTAGTTCCAACAGGTAAAGCACTTTATGCAGGATTTCAATATAGCGATCTTCCACAATCCGGATTGGGGTTCGCGCTTTCAGTTTTTCCGAAAGGTGCAGACTCAAAATATCTTATTAAAGAAGTTCAATCAATTTTGGATAAAGAAATTCAAAATGGATTGTCTGAAGATTTAGTAGAAGCGGAAAAACGACATGAACTTGCAGATGCAGAATTTCAGAAAAACTCCGTATCTGGGCTCGCATCGGCATGGTCTGAAGCGGTTGCTGTGGAAGGAAGAAATTCACCAGAAGATGATTTGAATGCAATGGAAAAAGTGACTGTTGCTGATGTAAATCGAGTTGCAAAAAAATATTTAGATTTCAATCATGCAATCTTTACAATACTTACTCCACAATCATCCGGCAAACCAATTTCCCAGAAAGGATTTGGAGGATCGGAATCTTTCGCTCCAAAAAATCCAAAAGAAGTCGAACTTCCATTATGGGCTTCCAAAGCTTTAGGGAGATTATCTGTACCGACATCCGACGTAAATCCTACAGTTACAATATTACCAAATGGAATTAAGCTAATTGTTCAACCCGAAACTGTAAGTAATACTATAAGTGTTTACGGAGAAATTAAAAGTAATTCTGCGCTTGAAACTCCAAAAGGCCATGATGGCGTTGATGGAGTATTACAACAATTATTCTCTTATGGCTCAAAAAATTTAGATAGAATAGACTTCCAGAAAGCTTTGGATGATATAGGTGTTTATGAATCTGCCGGAACTTCATTCTCTGTTAAAACACTTTCTAATCATTTTGATAAAGCCGTAGAATTACTTGCAGAAAATGAATTAAACCCCGGTTTGCCTGATAATGCTTTTAACATAATAAAGATGCAATCTGCCGCAACAGTCGCCGGTGAATTAAAGAGCCCTGATTACTTATTTGGTAGAGCTTTAACTAAAGCACTTTACCCGGAGAATGACCCGATACAACGCGAGGCAACTCCCGAGACCATTAATTCACTTAAGCTAAAAGATGTTAGAGATTATTTTGCAAAAGTATATCGCCCCGATTTAACGACTATTGTAGTAATAGGAAATGTTAGTCCCGTTATGGCTAAAGAAGTTATTGAAAAATATTTTGGTAGTTGGAAAGCTGAGGGACAAAAACCAGAGACAGAACTTCCACCAGTGCCATTAAATAAGCCTGTAGCATCTTCTGTACCGGATCAGAGTCGAGTTCAGGATAAGGTAACTCTTGCTCAGACATTAGCGCTTACCCGTTCTAATCCTGATTATTATGCGCTTGAACTTGGAAATCATGTTCTTGGCGGCGCTTTTTATGCAACAAGATTTTATAAGGATTTGCGTGAGAACGCAGGTTTAGTTTATTATGTTACCTCGTCTTTTAACATAGGGAAAACGCGTGCGAATTACTCGGTAAATTATGGATGTGATCCTCCAAATGTTTTAAAAGCTCGAGCGATTATTGAACGTGACTTAAAGCAAATGCAAACTAATAATGTAACTGCGCATGAACTCGAACAGGCAAAGGCAATGCTTATGCGAGAAATTCCTCTTTCCGAAGCAAGTTTAAGTAGTATTGCAGGTGGTTTACTTTCGCGCTCAGTTAGTGAGCTTCCCTTAGATGAACCTACAATTGCTGCTAAAAAATTTCTCCAATTGAATGCTAATGATGTTAGGAGAGCTTTTGCAAAGTGGATTCGTCCTGTGGATTTTGTTCAAGTTACCGAAGGACCAAATCCAAAATAGTTAGGTTGTGGCTTATGTGGTTTCAAAATGATGGAGTTTTGGAATGATGGATTGAAGGAATTTAATTTCACCATCATTCCATCTTTCCATAAATCTAAAATACAAATAATATGACTTATTTTTTTTCAA
>JAJYSI010000286.1 GCA_021793635.1 Bacteroidota bacterium | reverse complement strand
GTAGCGTTTGCTATGTTCTCCATAGAAAACTGTGCATAAACTTTGTTAACTGTTTGACTTTGTGCCATAGTGGCTAAGTTTCAAATGTGCCTGTGTAACAAAATAGATATTGCCCCTTATGTTTTTGTATCAACAAATTTCTTACTTTTCCCCTCTTCCACTCGTCACTCGTTACTTGTCACTAGTTACTCGTCACTCCTTCCCCGTATGTCCAAAGCCTCCTTCGCCTCTTGAACTATCCGCCAGATCATTCGTTTGAATAAATTTAGCCAAATAAACCTTTGACAAAATTATCTGAGCAATTCTATCGCCGCGGGAAATTTTGAAATCTTCCTTACTAAAATTGAAAAGAATTATTTTTATTTCGCCGCGGTAATCTGCATCAATAGTCCCGGGTGAATTCAAGATGCCGATTCCATGTTTAATTGCCAGACCGCTGCGGGGACGCACCTGGATTTCATATCCATGAGGGATTTCTACTGAAAGGTTTGTCGGTACTAATACAATTTCTCCGTGTTTTATAACTATATCCTCTTTTACGGCAGCTCTGATGTCCATACCAGAACTTCCGGAGGTTGCATAAGCGGGAAGTTCGATATCATCGAAGTCATTACTTATTCTTTTTATCTTAATACGAATTTCTTCATTCATAATCTTCTTTCAAGTTAAATTTTTCAACGCAACATTTGTAATGGAATAATGGAGTATGGAGTAGTGGAATTTCTCATTCCTCCATTATTCCATCTTTCCATCTTTCCATTATTCCATCACTCCATTCCTCCAGCTTTTAAAATTCGGGCTTACGCGCTTTTTATTTTCCTTTTAATAAACCTGTTTTTTAAGAAGATCATCTCTTCCCGACCGACGTTAAATATCATCAAAAGGATTATGAATAGAAGTAAGATTAAAAATTTATTCAACAGGTTTAATTGTCCGCCGGTGAGCTGCAAATAATAAATTGTCGCTACAACGGCGAGAGATGAAAATATTTTTAGAATCTTGGAATATTCATAATCGATCTTATAAAACTTTTGTGTTACAAAAAAGTAAATTACAGCCATTACAAAATAAGCAGCAAGCGTAGCAAGCGCTGCGCCCATTATTCCGATGACCGGAATCAGCCAAAAGTTTAACCCGATGTTTACCGCAGCGCCTATTATCGTTATAATCGGGACGTAAATGCTTTTCTCTTTTATAAAAATACCTGCGGTAAAAATTGTGTATATGCCGAGGAACATATATCCGAACAGAACCGCTGGAACTATATTCAGTCCGCTCAAATATGACTGATGAATTATTGAATGACCAAATATTTTAATCTTAACAACATCATCAATAAATAAAGATAAAACTACGAGGATAAAACTCCCGGCGAGTGTAAAATATGTAAGAACTTTGGAAAATAATTCCTTGGCGTTTTCTTCCCTTGCATTCTGAAGGAAAAATGGCTGCCAGGCGTATTGAAACATGTTAACGAACAGCATCATAAAAATGCCGAGTTTATAATTTGCGCTGTACAATCCGGCGGTTTCAAGATTGGTCAGATGGTTTATGATCGGACGGTCAACTCCTTGAATTAACATTGCGGCAATACCGGCTGGAAAATATGGAAGTCCGAATTTTAATAATCTCTTTAATAGTTCGAAATTAATTTTAGCTCTTATCTTCTTAACAACCATCGGCATTAGTAAAATGAAAGAGGAAAGAGATGCAATGAGGTTGCTGAAAAATACGGCTTCAATGCCCCATCTAAGTTTTACGATGAGAAATATATTTAAGAGAACGTTTGTTAAAATATTTATTGTCTTGAATAATGCGAATTTCTTAGCTTTTCTCTCAAGTCGAAGGGTAATGAAAGGAATTACGGTAACTGCATCTAAAAGCAATATTCCGCCGATATAATAAACTAAATAAAAATAATTTGTCGGAATGTCGAGTATCGAATAAATATAAGACTTTGATAAAATAATTATTGCACTAACTGCAATCCCAACTGTCAGTACCGATAAATAAGGAGTTGAAAAATTATCTTTCTCATCACCGACCACCGGGTCGGAGGCAAACTTAAGATAAGCAGCGTCCATTCCGTATAGCATTAGAACATTCAACACTCCGATAAAGCTGTAGAGAGTTGAGAATATTCCAAATTGTCGAGTATCAAAGACATGGGTGTAGAATGGAACAAGAAGAAAAGTCAATACTCTTCCTCCGATGGTGCTTATTCCGTAAACACCGGTGTCTTTTGTAAGCTGCTTAAGTTTATCGAACATCATAAAAATTTATTGAGACAAATTTGGTTTATTAATATATTCAAAAAAAAGGTTGCATTGCATTATTAAAGAATTCAGGCGGTCTTAATGGCTTTTTAGTTGCCTTATTTATAAATACATGCTCGGTAAAGCCTTCGACTATTAACTGCAGGTCACCTTTTCTGAAAATCTTATAATCGATATGAATTCTAAACCCGGGTTTTTCTTTTACATAAGTTTCAATAATTAATAAATCATCGTATAAAGCGGGGCTTAAATACTTGGCGCCGGTCTCAAACACCGGAAGTTGGTAGCCATTATTTTCAATTAAACTGTAAGGCAAACCATTATCCCGCAGCATTTCAGTTCTTCCCACTTCAAAATACTCAAAGTATTTCCCGTTGTAAACAAATTGCATCTGGTCGGTATCAGCGTACCTTACTCTTATTTCGGTTTTATGTAAAAGCATTTTATTAAGTTAAAAAAATTATGCAGCAAATTTATTAAAAAAAGAGGAAATGTATTGCTACTTAACCAAAGGAGGAATTTAAATAATATTAAACTGAAGAGGGGATTCACACCCAGGACATTAAAACAAATGTGTTTATTAAGGAGAGATCATTTACAATAAGCAATAATTTATTTTAATAAGCTTTTGTCATTTTTGGCAGATTGTTTTCTGAGGAAATTAGTTAAGAATTTGAGGCTTGTTTTAGGCTTGTCATAGGCTTGGTAGAGGCTTAGTAGGATTTGGTAAAAATTGATTTCAGTTTTGTCAAAAATGGCAAAAGATTTACTGTGAATTATTATCCCCTCGTTAAAACATTGGGGTTAATTAAGAACTCTTTTCTACAATAATTTGACCTCTACGAGGTCAAAAAACATCGTAGATGTTTAATTATTGTAGAAACAAATAAACTCGATAAATACATTATCCTCGTAGAGGATAAATAAATGCTTTTAGCATGTTAAGAGCAAATAATTATAGAAGTTAAATGTTTCGGAAGAAAAATTAAGTTGACGCATATGCGCGAAAGCGGGTATCCAATATGCTAAAATAGGCAAAAAATGGGTCCCCACTTTCCCCGAAGGTTCGGGGCAAGCTGTGGGAATGACCAATTGAGGCTTTTTTCTTAATAAAATTCATTTTTGCGTAACTTCAGACTCTTATAATATATAACGACAATTTCTTATTAGGTGAGTTCGCAAAGAGAAATTGATTGTTATGTCGTTGTTTTATCTTTCAAGCACCTGTTCCAGTTCCCGAGGGAGAATATAACCGGGTAGATCTTTTTTGATTTTAAGAATGTAGATTTTAGCTCTGTCAATTCTATCAAATTGCATTTCATACAATGCGCGACGTGCCAGCATAGATCCTATAGTGTTTTGAATAAAATTAGTATATACGGTGCCGTGCTTAGGGAAACTTATTTTGAAGTCGGGATCTGCAGCCGGGACATAAGAATTACCTTTTACTACTTTGAATAAGAGCACATCCGGTACAAGCGTATATCCGGGAGGCAAAGAAAACTGCCCGTTCTGCATTTCATTTTCAAAAAGCTCCGGAGCTACATAAAATTGGCGTTTTGAGATATTGGTCGCCACTAAATCAGTCATCACTTTTCTATAAGTATACTCGAGCAGATTAGGATCAAATTTCTCTTTGCTTTCAAATGGCGCCACAGCTTGAAGGAATTGTTGAACGTCGTCCTGCATTCCGCTTAATAGTTTCGGATGTACCGTGTTTAGTTGATGATAATACCATGACCTTCTTAAAAGTTCCTTGTCAACTACATCAACATCGCGCCGGTAGTTTTCAACAAACTGAAAGTAGCATGACGGCGAAACCAGATAGTCCCATTCGTAACTGAATACAATAGCCCTTTTATCAACACTGCCAAGCACTGCTTTTGCATAATCTTGAAATGTATAAACATCACTTTGGTTAACTTCTCCGTAATTAAAATAAAATTCTACCGCAATGAAAAGTGTGATAAGCAAGCCGGTTATAAAGTATGGATACTTTTTTAACTTCAAGGCAGAAAGAAGCTGCAACGATCCGAACACTGCAAAAAATCCAAGAGCTACATAAGCCAAAAGGAAATATGAATCGATGTCATGTATATCGTAATTTATTGCATAACCTATTGTAAATAAAAAAGTAATTGTTAGGAAAATAAAAAACTTCCTTGCGGTGACGAAAGAGGAAAAAATCCCAATCACCGCAATAAAAAGACTAACCCAAAACTCACCTGGCAAATTGGAGACAAAATATATAAACTGTTTTTGTGCTGATTTGACTGAGCTAAACAGCCAGACCTGGTATTGTTCCCCGGAAATATGCCTGAAAAGCTTGGTAAGTGTTATAGGATTGCCCCAGTCCATTATAGGATTCTGCGCTGCCCGGATCAATAAGTAAGAATAAATCAGAGCAAGAACAGGAATAAAAAACAACAGCATAAAACATATTCTGATAAAACTTTTCTTATTGAATCCATATTTATTAAAAAATAAATATGCAACTCCCGGAAGTATGAAAAGCGTAGTCATATGGTTTGAAAATCCAAGCGCAAGAAAAAATGCGAATGAAAGCCAAAGATTGAAGAATTTAATTTTTTGCGGATCGTCTTTTGCTATGTAAGCTTTAACTAAAAATAATATTACAAGATTTATCAAGAAGAGTTGAAGCGAGTATACTTCGACTGAAGCGCCCTGCATCCAGTATGTTTTATCGAATGCTAAAATCAATCCTCCGAAAACAGAGATCG
>JAJYSI010000285.1 GCA_021793635.1 Bacteroidota bacterium | reverse complement strand
AAATATTCTTTGTATAATTCTTATAACCGGCAGAGAATCTATTCTGGAAGTAGTATATGCGAAATGAAGAAAAATGTTTATCATAATATGATAATCCGGAATTGGTTAGAAATGTGGGGGGGGGATATTTGAGATAGCTAAAAATATCTCTTTATTCAAAAAGGAAGATATGAATGCAGATAAAATGGAAATAATAATATTTTTATTCTTAACAACCAATGAACCCCCATATAATGGTAACTATTAAAAGTAACTTTTATTAAGATAAATAAAATAAAAAAGATAATCAACAATAGAAATTATTTCGGTACGGCCCTGCAAAACTTTTTAATTTTAATTAACAAAGAACAAATTCAATTTAACCTGCTCTTAATGCGGTAACAATGTTCATTCTTGCAGCACGCACCGAAGGCAGGAATCCTCCGACAAATCCCATAATTATTGCAAAGACAAGTGATGAAACTATTATCGCCGGAGATAATGCAAAGGAGAAAGCTAGTTCAGAAAATGAGCTAAAGTTTAATGTTGAGATCGAAAAAAATTGGAGGAATGACGCCAAGAATATTCCTATTGCTCCGCCAACTAATGTTATGAGGAGCGATTCGAGCAAAAAAGCGGAAAGAATACTAATTCGATTGAACCCGAGAGATCTGAGTGTTCCTATTTCTACTGTCCTGTTAGCGACAGCCGAATACATCGTTATAGTCGCTCCGATAGTAGCACCAAGGCTAAAAATAATGGTGATAAATATTCCCAAAACTCGAATAAACGTTGACAACATTTCGGATTGCTGTGCAAAATACTTTTGTTCAATTATAGGTTCGTACTCTTGAAGACGTAAATCCGAATTAAATGCTTTCTTAAAAGCATCATAATTTTCCGGGTCATCTAATTTAAGCGTTACCGTAGAAACTGTGCTACCGCGGTTAAATGCGCTTAGAAGCTGGAGAGCATCGCCCCAAATTTCAGAATCAAAGCCGCTTCCGTTTGTTGTAAATATTCCGACTATTTTCCAATTACCTCCAGCAAACTTTATATAGCTTCCTAAGTGTGCACCCGGAAATCTCTTTGCAATTGCATCCCCGACAATTAATTCCCGGAGTCCCCAGGTAAACATTCTTCCCTGGATAATTTTTACCTGCGGTCTCAATTGATTTATCTCCGGTGAAACTCCTCTTACCGTAATATTGCTAACTCCTCCGCCTTGTTTCTCAAGGTTAACAATTACAACCGGCTCGTTTGATATGACTAAATTACCGTCCGGTTCCTTTGCGATATGAGGCAGGGTTCGGATTACGTTTTGAATGTCCGGGCCAATAATGCTGGAGATTTCTGCATTCGCAGCTTTCCTTGTTATCATCACATTATCGGCAGAACCTGTAGACACTAAAGTTTTTTGTATTCCGAATGCCATCATTAATACAGCCGTAAAGACAAAAACAACTAGCGCAATACCGGCTATTGTAATAAAAGTTGTCAACTTCCTTGCCATGAAATTGCGCAAAATATATTTCAACGGTATTTTCATATTAAAATCCTTAGACAGAATATTGTTTGAAAATTTTTATCATCATTATCAATACATGCTTCAAAATCTTTTTATCCTGAGAATCTGATTCCATCGACTATCTTAGTTGTCAAAGCTCTTTGAATAGGAAATAGCGCGGCTACAATTCCAATAAGAAGAGCTGAACCGCAAGAGAAAATTATTGTAATTGGTTCAATTTCAAATACCGGAAATATTCCTTTAGGTATGAATTGGCTAAAACCGCTCACTATGGGAAAGGTCAACAGAAGGCCAATGCCTCCGCCAAGAAATGAAATTAAAAGAGACTCACCAAGAATTATTCCGGCTAAATGTTTCCCACTAAAACCCAATGTTTTAAGTACGGCATATTCACGTGTTCTTTCGCGGGCGGACATTATCATTGTGTTCCCAAGTACTAACATTATTATTCCGATTATTACGAAAGAAATAAAATTCATAGAGGTAATAATTGCACTTGAGGATTGAATGAATCCTTGTTGAAACGCAGCTTCGGTTTCAGTTTTTGTTTCTGCAGTAGAATTATTGAAAATACCATCTATCTGATTTGATATGCTTGCAGATTGTGCCGGATCATTTATTAAAACAACAAACCAACCAACATCCCCTGCCCTACCAGGCATCTCTTGTTTCATTGTTTCATCAAGATAACTCCAATGAAAAAGCATTTGCATCGCATCGGTAGATTTAAACTTTGGTTGATAAATTCCGCGTACTACAAATTCCCATCTGCCCGGATAAATATCACCGTCGAGTGTCATTACATCGCCAAGTTTTAGATGATATTTTTTTGCTATATCCGCACCGATAACACAAGAATTCCTTTCTTTCTTAAAAGTATCAAGTTGATCTTTTGGAAGGACAAATTCATTATAAACATCAAAATAAGTATCGGCATCGACGGCGAGCCGTGCAAAGAAATTATTTTTATCTATATACGTCCCTCCAAACCAATTTGCAAAAGTGACTTCTTTAACACCCGGTACTTGAGCTATCTTTTCACGGTATGAGTATGGAAGCGGAAAAATAAATGAAACTGATTGACGAACTATCAAACGATTAGCTGACGCCGCTTTTACACTTGAGTACCATGCTGTTACAACCGTTCTTAACAATCCGAATGCAATTACGGCAATCGCTATTCCGAAGATTGTTAAGGCGGTTCTCAACTTATGCCGAAAGGAATTCTTAAATATTAATTTCAAGATTTTCATACTGTCTCCTGAATTAAATCTCCTTTTTCAAGATGACGAATCACATGTGCTTTTGAAGCAGCGTGAGGATCGTGCGTTACCATAAGAATAGTTTTATTAAACTCTTTGTTTAAGCGTTCCATTAAAATTAAAATTTCCCCAGCAGAGTTTCTATCAAGATCGCCGGTGGGTTCATCTGCTACAAGAATGACTGGATCGGTAACAATAGCTCTTGCTATAGCAACGCGTTGTTCCTGCCCGCCTGAAAGTTGTTTTGGATAATGATCCATCCTATCATTCAGTCCCACGATATTAAGGGCTGTTTCGACATGTTGTTTTCTTTCGGCTTTGGAAAGTTTTGTTAAAAGAATTGGTAGTTCAACATTTTCAAAGGCAGTGAGTACCGGAATCAAATTATAAAACTGAAACACAAATCCAATATTATTAGAACGCCATTTTGCAAGAGACGATTCGTTTAGCCTGGATATATCTGTGCCGTTAATAATAATTTCTCCTCTGGTAGGCTTATCAATCCCGGAAATTAAATTCAGCAAGGTTGTTTTACCGGAGCCAGATGGTCCCATCAGAGCCATGAATTCCCCTTCCTTAATATCCAAAGAGATATCATGAAGCACTGAAGTTTCAATACTGTCCCGCCAGTACGATTTAGAAACATTTTTCACTTGAATTATATCTGCCATTGTAACTCCGATATTTTTTTAAACATTTATGGTTTCAAGGACAATTTAATGTCCATCCAACAATTTCATTTATCGTTCTTTCACATTTACTTTCGTACCATTTTTAATTTTATCGGTTACCGTTTCGACAATCATATCTCCATTTACTAACCCAGATTTAATTTCTACATTATCTCCTAACTGGGTACCAATAATCACAGGTATTTCGATAGTTTTGTCATTTTTAACCATGAAAACAACCTGCTTTCCGTTTCGATTTACGACTGCGGTTTGAGGAATTGTTAAAACCGGTTTTTGATTCGCACTATTTTGTTTATTCGATTTTGTTAAGAACATTACTTTTGCGCTCATCTCCGGGAGGACGCGGCTGTCATATTTCTTAAAGGCAACTTTTACCATAACGGTCGCCTTTGTTCGATCAGCCGTAGGAACAATTTTTGACACGTAACCGGGATAGTTGTAATCAGGATAAGCATCAAGTACAATCTCACAATTTTGATTAGGAGAAATTTTTTCGATGTTTGATTCTGAAACATCGGCTTCAACTTGAAGCGACCTCATATCGGCAATAGTAACTACCGCCCCTTTTGAATTTATGCTTGCTCCGAACGGGGCGACTATTTCGCCTACATCGGCATCCTTTGTAAGTACAGTTCCATCAAACGGCGCTCGGATAATAGTATATTCGACAGCTACCTTTGCAGCATTTACATTAGCTTTGGAGACGTCTATCGAAGCAAGAACTTGCTTATAATTTGCTTCCGATGCATCAAGATCCGCTTGCGATGCAGAACCGGATTTAAATAATGCTTTTTCACGTTTGTATGTATCTTCCGCATTCTTTAAGCCGGATTTACTTAATTCTAAATTCGCCTCTGCGGCTTCAAGCTGTGCTTTAACATCACTATCTTCAAGTCTTGCAATTATTTCTCCTTTTTTTACTTTATCTCCTTCAACAACGCCGAGGTAAACTAATCTGCCGGTTCCTTTTGAAGCTACTGCTGCTTTTCTCTGAGCAACCACATAACCGCTTGCAATTAATTCCGTAATTGATAATGAAGGCGATTGGAGCACAGCTTCGGTAAGCTTTACTTCTACACGCGACTTTAATAATGGACTTAAAATTAAGTACCCTGCAATAATTAGAATTGCGATTAGAGAAATAATCGCGACCAGTTTAAACAATTTGTTATTAGCGCCGTAAGGTGTTTGTTTTTCGGTACGATTGATTTTTAACGAAGATAGATCTGAGTTTTTTGTTTCCATAAAATTTAATTTTGATTAAGAAAAGAATGAATAAGGTAAAATATATTGGTGTCAAAATAGTTAAAATACTATATATTTTCATTAATTATTCTCATTAGTAAACATATTTCCCAAAATCATTTTAAAAAACCACAAATCGGTGAACAAAATGCTTTTACCGGCGAATGATTGTATAAATTAACATTAATTTGATAGAATCAAATCGCTATCATCTTATTTGCTTCCAAACTCCGCCTGTCTACACCCCAGTTCTCCACTATTCCTATTATGAGTTAAAATCTCATTTAGAGGCGACCTCTATCCAAATAAACGTTATTTTTTTAAGAAATTCCTCTGGAACGATAATTGGATAATTAAATAGAAA
>JAJYSI010000284.1 GCA_021793635.1 Bacteroidota bacterium | reverse complement strand
CATAATTATATAGAACTGAAGCTTGAGTTCATTTATGAGCCATACCCCCTTCAACATTCAGAACCAGCCGGCAGAGGCTGTTCGATATGACAAGAAAAAAATAGTTGTCATTTCGAATCCGGCTTAAGCCGGAGCCTGCCCCGTATGCGGGGAGAAATCCCACGAATAGCCTAGTCAGCCATATAGATCATGGGATATCTCAGTCGCAAAAAACGTTCAGAACCGCAGAGCGGTGACATATCAGTAGAAAAAGATGGAAAAAAAGAAAAAAGCTCCGGAGGAGCGACACATAACTTTTTGAACAAGGTTATTGTTCTTTATGTAAAACCCTTTCGCTGCAGATTATTATCCCCCTCTTTTAATATTAAAATAAATAGTAATCATTTGTAAGAAATCTATTAAAAAGCAAAAAAGCAGCCCACGAATTTAGAGGCTGTGTGAAAATTCAAAAGTGATGAACAAATATTCCAATTATTATTATGAAGCTGTTTCTAAATTATGTATTGCCCCGGCATTCATGCCGGGGTAGAGTCACACAAGCAAAAATTGGGCTTTAGCCCCATATTTGCAGTTTATGTGGCTAAAGCCAATATTTTCTTTTGTTGATTAAATCCCCGCCATAAACCTGCCTGCCCCGTATGCCCCGTTTGCGGGGTATGCGGGGCCTGTCCGGTAGGCAGGTGGCGGGGCAATTGATGAATAAATTGTAAGTAACAAAAACTAAAATGGCTTATTCAATAATATTAATATTTATTCTTTGAAAATTAATTTTCACACAGCCTCTTTATTCGTGGGTAAAAGAAATGAAAGTATATCTTTAAACCGATTCATCGGTTTCTGAATTTCCGGGGCAAGCGAATTCCCGTAGATTAATGGATTATAATACTTTTAATGGCCCGGTTTATATAGGTCCTGATGAAATGGTAACCATTAACCAGCTAGCTCATTCAAAATTATCGGACTCGTTACTCGTCACTCTCTCGTCACTAATTCCTCGCCTGCCTGCCGGCAAGCAGGTCACTAATTAAAAATGCAAATATATCGCAGATCATTATATTTATTCCGGATTACTATTGATATTATTATCCTTATAATTTCATTTGTAATATCAGGACATGAGTCGGTTGTAAATTTCAGGTTTTTTAGGGAAGCAAATAACCAGTTTCTACTGTTATCTCTAATTATAATCTGGTTTTTTACTTCAAGGGCTACAAATTTATATGATGAGTTCAGGTCAAGAAATGTGACTTTTGAAATTATAGCTTTAATAAAAAATGTTACTGTTATTCTGATTAGTTCCATTATTATTTTATTTCTCTTAAAGGAAGAAAGACTATCACGTTACTTTGTAATTCTTTTTTCATTGTTAAATATAATCCTGCTTGGTGTTGAGAAAATTGCATTTAGAAACTATCTAAACTTTTTAAGAAAGAGGGGACGAAATTTAAGAAGCTTGCTAATTGTAGGCGCCGGTGAGGTAGGCAGAAGTTTTTATGAGCTGATTAAACATAGTTCACACTTCGGCTATAAAATGGTAGGTTTTGTAGATGATAGCATTAAGCCGTTCTTAAATGGAAAGTATCTTGGTCAAATTGATGAACTTGATAATATACTAAATAAACAGCATGTGGATGATGTAATAATAGCCTTGCCCAATAATGCTGATGCAAGGTTAGAGGATGTTATAACTGTTTGCGAAAAGCACACTACAAGGGTAAGAATAATCCCCGATTATTTTAAGTTTGTTTCAGGCAAATACAACGTCTCAATGTTCGGTCGTTTCCCAATTATTGCGGTAAGGGAAGATAGAATTAACGAAATACATTGGCAGCTTTTAAAAAGAAGTTTTGACTTTATATTTGCTTTTTTTCTTTATGCAGTAATCTTTTGGTGGCTATTTCCTTTAATAGGTTTATTAATTAAGATATCTTCTCCCGGTCCCGTGATGTATAGTCAGGAAAGATGGGGAAGGGACAATAAAAGGTTTATTGCCTATAAATTCCGTTCTATGCAGGTTGATGAATGCGGAGAAATAGACGGAAACGGTAAATTTAGGCAAGCTACAAAACACGATCCGCGCGTAACTAAAATAGGGAAATTCTTAAGAAGGACTAATCTCGACGAACTTCCGCAATTCTGGAATGTGCTTAAGGGCGATATGAGTATTGTAGGTCCCCGACCGCATCCCACCCCCCTAAATATTGAATCAAAAGACAAAATACGCCTCTATATGCTTCGCCATCTTGTAAAACCAGGTATAACCGGTTGGGCGTAAGTAAATGGTTACCGTGGCTCCACCGAGAATCACGAACTAATGCAAAGTAGAATCAATCACGATATATGGTATATCGAAAACTGGTCGTTCTTCCTGGATATCCAAATTATCAGTTTGACGGTTTGGAATATGATTAAAGGGGATAAGAATGCGTATTAATTAATGCTGAATTTTGAACCTGCCTGCCCCGTTTGCGGGGCCTGCCGGCTGGTTCAGAATTGTTTTTGCTTTCATTCAGCATTCAAAATTCAACATTCCTTCAAGTAGCAGTTAAACAGAAAAAAAACATTAAAGCTCCGGAGGAGCGACACATAATCTTCCTAAACAAGATTATTGTTCTTTATGTAAAACCCTTTCGCTGCAGATTATTTTCTTTCCCCTTTAATATTTAATCTTTGTTTCGCCACTCTGTGGCTCTTTTATTTGTTTTGTATGATATTCTACTAATATGCCGCACCGCTGGCGCTTTTCCCTAAAATAAAAAATTTCAGGTTGAAAGATTATTGTAGCAAAAATATTAATTCAATAATTACCGAACCTCGTAGAGGATCAATTGCGATTAAATTAATCAATCAATAATCAATAATCCCGTGTTACCTTATACAGCCGCAGAGCGGTGAAACATTAGTAGCAGTAAAACAGAAAAAAAACATTAAAGCTCCGGAGGAGCGACATATATATTCCCCTTTTAATTTCTAATTTCTACCGTCAGGCATGTATGGGATATCAATTTTAAGTAAATAGCGCTCGGATTTAAATGATAAGGCAGATCATCACGGATAATTATTAGACTGTGGAAGCTTCTGTACTTCGTAATAAGCGTTTTAATTTGTTTATGTTAATTTTAATTGATTATAAAAATAGGAAAGTACGTTATACCGATGAGCGCATAAAGCATTTAGAAAATAGCCATCCTGAAATGGCTAATCAAATAGGGAAAATTATAGAAGCTTTGTCTATACCGGATTATGTAATTGAATCAAAGACTGATACTAATGTTGAATTGTTATATAAGTATTATGCCCTAACCCCGGTTAAGGCAAAATATTTGTGCATTACAGCTAAATATAAGGACAGTGATAATTTCATAATTACTGCTTATTTTACCGATGCAATTAAAAAAGGAAAGCTGATATGGGAAAAGAAATAAAGATATGGTATGATAAAGAAGGAGATTATCTTGAAGTAACTTTTGAAAAAAAAGAAGGTTATTTTATAGAGACAGAAAATGATGCGGTAATGGAAAAGGTTGATAACGAAGGGAATATTTTAGGTTTTTCAATTCTGAAGGTAAGCGAGGTAAAAAACTTCCCCCTGTCAATATCACTCAAAAGTACCGCAGCTTAATTAGACAATGCCGTTTTTGTAATGATATAATCGTCACTCGTCACTAATAATTAGTAAATCAAATAAAAGCAATAACAGCAGCCCACGAATTCATTCGTGGGAAAGAAATACCGAAAATTCCTTTTAACCGATTCATCGGTTTCTCAATTGCCGTTTTTGTAATGATATAAATCGTTTTTCGTATATGAATATTATTTTGTCTACTAACGTTTCGCCACTCAGTGGCTCTTTTATTTTTTTTGTATGATTTTCTACTAATATGCCGCACCGCTGGCGCTTTTCCCTAAAATAGAAAATCTCAGGTTGAAAGATTATTATAGCAAAAATATTAATTCAATAATTAATCATCAATCAAAAATCCCCTATTGCCCCTTCCAGCCGCAGAGCGGTGAAACATTAGTAGCAGTTAAACAGAAAAAAACATTAAAGCTCCGGAGGAGCGACATATAACTTTTTGAACAATGTTATTGTTTTTATGCCGAACCCTTTCGCTGTAACTTATTATCTTTCTTGTGTGTTTATATTGATTTAATTAAATTAAGTTAGTTACTTTTGATCTCAATATTCTTTATATAAATCTAAATGATAAATAAAAATGCTAAAAATATGAAAGTTAAATATATTATAACAGATTATATTGATATTCTCTTATCGCTTGCGGAATATGATAAGCTTGAAGATGGAACCTTTGCAGGACGAATTCCCAAATGTAAAGGGGTAATCTCTTTTGGCAATACTTTAAAAGATTGTCAGGATGAATTACGATCCACTCTTGAAGACTGGATATTGGTCGGCATTAAATTTGGGCATACATTGCCGGTGATCGGGAAAATCAATCTTAATAAAAAACCAACTCATGCATCATTTGGTACCTTGTAAAAGAAAGGATTTTATTAAACGATTATTGACCCTTGATTTTGAAGGTCCATATTCTGGTACCCGGCATCAGTTTATGATATACAAAAACCATCGACTTACAATTCCATCAAACAAAGAATACTCTGTTCCGCAATTAAAAATGATGATAAATGAAATTGAAATCATTATTGACCGTCCCATTTCACCTGATGAATGGGATTCATTATAAATTTAAGATAGTGAATTGTGTCTGAGTTAATTTATTTCAATATTGAGTCTGCTAGCTAAATGCAAGTCTATCGTAAATCTTTATATTTATTCCGGATTATAATTGATATTATTATTCTTATAATTTCATTTATAATATTATGACGTGATAGAGGAAAGATCGGAAAATGAATGATCTCTGATATCTGATCTCTGGTAAGGTGTCGTCTATGTAGCTAAAGCAGGGAATGAAAGAGACGTATGCGTGGATAAGTGAGCAAGTGGGAAAACTGTAGGCAAGTTTGGAAAATCTGTCCGCAGCTTAATTAGACAAAATAATTGTATATACATCGGTTACCCAAAAAGAAAATTATTCAAAAAGCGTATAAGATCGG
>JAJYSI010000283.1 GCA_021793635.1 Bacteroidota bacterium | reverse complement strand
CTGGCGGGCTACCTGGCGATGGCTATATGAGCCGACGGAATCAATTAATGATTTATTTGCATAAGGTCTTTCAAATACTCCAAGCTCAAATTTTATTCTCAGAATACGGGAAACTGCGTCGTCAATACGGGACATGGGAATCTTTCCCGCACTAACAAGGCCATTCATAACTTTATAAAAATCTTTATAGCGCATGGGTAACATCACCATGTCAATACCGGCATTTATTGATTTATCAACATCCTCCTCATAGTTGCTACCTAATTGGTCTATAGCTGCCCAATCCGAGACTACAAATCCCTTGAAGCCTAATTCATTTTTCAATACATCGGTAAGCCAATATTTATTTCCGTGCATCTTCTCACCATTTATACTACTATAAGAAGCCATAACACTTCCCACACCCGCCTTAATTGCGGCAATATAAGGAGGTAAGAATAATTTCCTTATAGTAGCTTCGTTGTCAATAGTATTGCCCTGGTCTATTCCATCAAAAGTTCCCCCATCTCCCAGATAATGTTTAGCGCAAGCTAAGATACTTGTATGCCCCGACAGTTTATCGCCTTGGAAGCCTTGAATTTCAGCGGCGCCCAATTCTGCTACTAATTCCGGAGACTCGCCAAAACTTTCATAAGTGCGTCCCCATCTTTCATTTCTAACTACTGCAATGCAGGGCGCGAATGTCCAGTTGATACCGGTAGCAGCGAGTTCTTCTGCCGTAACCCTTCCTTCTTCTTTAACAAGATTAGGGTCTCTTGTACAGCCCATACCAATATTGTGAGGAAAGATTGTAGCTCCATAAATATTATTATTACCATGAACGGCATCTATACCGTATATGATAGGAATCTTCAACCTTGTGTTTAAGGCATAACTTTGTAGAGAATCATACAAGCTCGCCCAGGTATTGGTCTTATTATCTCCAAGATCGGAGTCACCGCCGCTTAAAATAGAGCCTATAAAATACTTTGTAATATCGGATTTATTATTTATTATACCCGTATGATCGACTTGCATTATCTGACCGATTTTCTCCTCCAAAGTCATTCTGCTCAAAAGGTCTTCAACTCTTGTCTCAACCGGCTTGGTAGAGTCCAAATATACTGGAGTTGTAGTTTGCGCAGATAATTTGACGGCAAGAGTAAACAATGCAAATAAAATTGTCAGCTCGATAGTATTTAATGTTTTTTTCATAAAAATTACTCTTTCTTAAAAATTGAGAAAATTCCAGTTCGCTTTATTGATTGGGCTAAATAATTTTAAGTTTGATAAATTATTAAATAGATCAAAATATATACCATACCAAAACCGCATTAAAATCAAATATTTTAGTGTCTAGTTTTATTTTATTGATAAACCATTTTATAAATTAGATAAAAAAGTTCAAGTTTAAGATCGAGTTTATTAAACTGTAATATATTAACCAAGAAAGAAATAGAATTGACAATTATTGTTTACGAATTAAAATAAAAGACTTAATGATATCTACAACAATAGATTTTCATAAATTTTACTAACTTATAGCAAGTGAGTTTGTTAATTCTAAATTAATGGCACAAAAGGATGCACATATGGATTTAATTATCCGCCGATTTCTGGTATTAAATTTTTTAATGATTATATTTTTATCAAGTGTGATTTTACCAGCAGGGCACCTAAACAGCAGAAATCTTTTGCCCGGTTTTAAGGAAAGCAGTTATTTTAATGAGCAAATTTTATCTTTCAGTATGGAGCCAAACATAAATGTTGAAATAAATGCTCCAAGCCCTCAAACTTTCGATTCGAATAAAAAAGTACTTTTAATCTTTTACGCTACACCCAATATGAATACTATAGACCAAACGATCGGAAAACAAATGCAGCCTGGAGATGATTGGCATTACAATATTCAAAACATAGGTGCACAAACAAGATTTTTAAGAAACATGATTAAATCTGAAAATATTATTGTAGCATATGTTGCTACAGGTGAAGAAAGTTGGCCATGGTGGAAGACCCGGCATAACAATCCCGATTCAATTATACTTCATGTTGTAGATTCGGTTAAAAGTATTTTTAAAGATTATAACATTGATGTTGCTCTTTCCGGACACAGCGGCGGAGGAAGTTTTGTACTAGGTTATATAAATGCGGTAAAGGAAATTCCTAACTTCATAAAGAGAATTTCTTTTATAGATAGCGATTACGACTACGATAATGTCTTGCACGGAGAAAAAATTATTGACTGGTTAAAACAATCGGCTGACCATTATCTCAGTGTTTTAGCTTATGATGATAGGGAGGTAAAATTTGACGGAAAAAATGTGGTCACTCCAACAGGCGGGACTTTTTACAAAAGCACTCTAATGGAAGAAAAGTTAAGTACCGCTTTTAATTTTCAAACGGAACCGGATTCTCTTTTTATTAAGTATATTGCATTAAACGGAAGGATAAAATTCTTTTTAAAATTAAACCCCGATAATTTAATGTGGCATACAGTCCAAGTAGAAGATAACGGTTTTATACAAAGTATCGTTTCAGGAACAAAGTATGAAGGAACAGGTTATGCATATTGGGGACCCAGGGCTTACAATCAATATGTTCAACCTTAAAATTTTGATTGACTTAAATAATTTCGTTTGTTTAGTAGCGAAAGATTTTTAATTTAGACTATAAATACTTCTGAGAGAGTAAATTTGAAAAATCATTATGATGTAATTGTAATTGGCAGCGGACCGGGTGGCGAAGGTGCGGCAATGAAATGCACAAAAGAAGGAATGCATGTCGCCATGTGTGATTATTTTTCTTCCGTCGGAGGAAGCTGCACACACAAAAGCACCATCCCGAGCAAAGCATTACGCCATGCAAGCCAAATTCTTTATGAAAGAAATAGTTTAGAAGATTCTAATTTTCAATCGCTTCTTAAAAAAGCTGAAGTTGTCATTCAAGAACAGTTTACTCTTCGAAAAAGTTTTTATGACCGTAACCTTGTTGATATCATCGATGGTAGAGCAAAATTTATAGATGAGCATTCTATATCCGTCAAACTTTCTAACAATGCTGAAGAAATTTATACTGCTGATTATTTTGTTATTGCTACCGGCTCACGTCCCTACCATCCTCCCGATGTAGATTTTTCGCATCAGAGGATTTTGGATAGTGACACATTGCTGAATTTAAAAGATAATCCACGTTCTATCACAATTTACGGCGCCGGTGTAATCGGCTGCGAGTATGCTTCAATATTCCGCGGTTTAAAAGTAAAAGTGAACCTTATCAATACTCGAGAAAAGCTTTTAGCATTTCTTGATGATGAAATTATTGATGCACTTGGTTACCACCTTCGTGAAAACGGCGTAATACTCAGGCATAACGAGGAGTATGAAAAAGTAGCAGCGGATAATTACGGTGTTACTGTATTCTTAAAATCGAATAAAGAAATTCGTACTGACTATCTTTTATGGGCTCAAGGGCGTACAGGCAATTCTGATGAATTGGAACTGGAAAAACTCGGCATAAAAACAACCGGGCAAGGTTCAATTATCGTTAATGAAACGAACCAGACACCTATTCCTCATATTTATGCAGTCGGAGATATTATAGGCTTTCCTAATCTTGCAAGCGCATCATACGACCAGGGTAGATTTGCCGCAACTCATATCGTTTTCGGCAAATGTGATCACCAACTTGTAGAATTTATTCCAACTGGCATATATACTATACCTGAAATAAGTTCCGTGGGATACACTGAAGAGCAGTTAACGAAAGAAAAAATTCCTTATGAGGTTGGTCATTCATTTTTCAAGCACCTTGCACGCGCTCAAATAACAGGCAGAACAACCGGTATGTTAAAGATACTTTTTCACAGAGAAACCTTAAAAATACTCGGGGTACATTGCTTCGGACATGGCGCGGCGGAGATTATTCACATCGGTCAGGCAATAATGTCTCAAAAGGGAGACGGAAATTCTTTGATGTATTTTATAAACACAACTTTTAATTACCCCACAATGGCAGAAGCTTATCGTGTCGCCGCATTGAATGGAATTAATAGAGTTGATCAATTAAAGAAGAATTTATAATTCTCATTCTTCTTTATCGAAATGAATAGAATATCATTTATTCTAATCTTTTTTTAAACCTCATAGCGCTTGCAACGAGGATTAATATCCCCATAATTAATAACATTCCAGTTTCAGGAAGCAGTTCTCTAAAGGAAGCACCTTTCAAAATAACTGCCCGTAATATCGTAATGTAGTATCTAAGCGGAATCAAGTAAGTAATGTATTGAACTATTTTAGGCATATTTTCAATCGGGAAACTGAAGCCTGATAGATAGATGAAAGGCATCATAATCGCAAATTGCGCAACCATCATTGCCTGCTGCTGAGTTTTTGAAATTGTCGAAAGGAACAAACCTATTCCAAGAGTAGAAAGAATAAATAAAAATGAAGCGAAAACTAAAAAGAAAAAGCTTCCCCGTATTACTATCCCGAACCAAAACACCATAATTGATTGAACGATTAGAATATCAATAAAACCGAGTATTACAAACGGGATAAGCTTGCCAATAATTAATTGATATGGTTTTATAGGCGTTACAATTAATTGTTCAAGAGTGCCAATTTCCCTTTCTTTTACTATCGCCATGGACATAAGGATAATTGTTATGATCATAAGAATCAGACCCATTATACTTGGAACCATGAAGACTCTTGTTTTAAGATCGGGGTTATACCAAACTCTAATCACAGGTTCTAATGAGCCGGCAATAGAATTTTTCCTTCCTGTTTTATCCGCAATTTGCAGTAAAATATTCTGCGCATAGTTAGCCGTAATATTTTGCACATAACCGAAAGCAATAGAAGTTTTATTTCCGTCCGAGCCGTCAAAAATGGCTTGTACCGGAGCAGGCTTCCTGGTTTCTATATCCTTTTCAAAATCTTTTGGGATAACGAGAGCCCACAAAACATTACCTTTGTTAATTTCATTTGTGACCTGTTGATAAGTATCAACATAATCATCAATTTCAAAATATCCGGAACGTTCAAATCGTTGAATATAATCGCGGCTTGCCGCTGTTTTATCTTGATCAAAAATTGCCG
>JAJYSI010000282.1 GCA_021793635.1 Bacteroidota bacterium | reverse complement strand
AAACTAAGGAGAATATAGCGATGTCAGACGAAATTAATTTTAACGATCCGACGCCTCTTTACGAACAGATTGAAAAATCTATTAAGAGAAAAATCGAGATAGGAGATTTGTTACCGGGAGATCCTATCGGTTCTCAAAATGATTTGAGCAAAGAATTTAAAGTAAGCGTAATTACTGTAAAGAAAGCCTTATCAGATTTAGTAAATGAAGGTATCCTATTTACAAGAGTAGGTAAAGGAACATACGTCGCAGATAAGACACAAAAGAGAATTGGTATCACGAAGCAGAAGACTATAGGTCTCGTTTTAAGAGATATCAAACATCCTTTCTTTTCAATGGTAGTTCACGGAATTGAAGAAAGAGCTTATGAATTAGGATATAATATTTTACTTTCAAGTTCATCAAATAAAATTGAAAAGGAAGAAAGCCAAATAAATCATTTTAAGGAGATTGGAGTGGATGGATTAATTATTGCTTCACTTTCATTGGAATATAGAGCTACAGACTATATTCAAAAAATCCATAACGAAAACTTCCCTTATATTATGGTATCATATATGCATGATCCAGATTACTGGTACGTAGGTTCAGACCAGGAAATAGGGGGGTTTATCGCAACGGAACATTTAATCAAAACAGGATATAAATCTATCGGTTACGTTCATATTGGCAAAGGAAATTTATTAAGTGAAGTTAGAAAAAATGGATATTACCGGGCTTTAAACGAATATAATATACCTTACGATTCCAAGTTACTTTTCTTTTTAGGAAGTGAGAATTTTGATTGCGGTTCAGATAGATTTCAACTAGGATATGAATTTGGGAAGACATTTAAATCATTAGAGAAAAAACCGGATGCGCTTTTTATTTATAGTGATCTTACAGCTTTAGGATTTGAACAAGCAGCGCTTGAAGCAGGTATTTCAATCCCCGATGAGGTTGCTATAGTTGGTTTTGACGATCTTGAAATGGCACGTTATGCCTCAATTCCTTTGACAACAGTTAACCAGTCCGCAGAAAAGATAGGAAGACGGGCGGTTGAAATTATTGAAAAAAGAATTAATGGCAGCGATATTGGAAACAGGACAATACTTAAACCATCGCTAATTATTAGGGAATCTTGCGGAGCAAAAAAGAAAGCTTCCGGTGGGTTTATCAATCCACGTGAGGCTACAATATAAATATCTAAAATTAAATGGGAAATTTTTAACAAATCTTATTGGAAGAGTATGCTATATCCGATTACAAATAAATATAGGACAATAAACGATTTATCAGGTTTCTGGAAATTTTCCTCTGATCCCGATAAAATCGGAGAAAAAGAAAAATGGTTTGAAGGGCTTTGTAACAGCAAAGAATTTCAGAAATTTAATCTTGAAATTGCTGTGCCCGGAAGCTGGAGCGAACAATTAGAAGAAATCGGATTGCTTAACTACGTAGGCAGCGCCTGGTATGAGAGGGATTTTTATATTCCGGAAGAATTAAAAGGGAAGAAAATTCTTTTCAGAATAGGTTCTGCTGATTATAGTTCAAAAGTTTGGATAAATAATAAGTTAGTGGGGGAAAATAATTTAGGTTTTTTACCTTTTGAATTTGAAATTACGAACTTTGTTGAGCCAGGAAAAGAAAACAAGGTAGTTGTGCTTGTAAATAACGAGCTTAACGACGGATCAATTCCGCAGGGTATTAAGCCTGAATATTATTGTAAAGAAAATAGGCTTCGAGAAGAAACATATCCAGCAACCAGGTTTGACTTTTTCCCATTTGGCGGAATTCACAGACCGGTTATAATGTCTATTATTCCGGAAAATAATTTTGAGCAAATTAAAGTTGAAACTTTGGTAAAATCTTCGGATGAAGGATTAGCTAATATAAAAGTTTGGACAGATAGTCTTGTGAACGGGGAAGTATCTCTTATTATTTCGGGCGGATCAAATCTGTTAAGGAGGCAAATTAAAATACAAAATAACTTCGGCGAAGCCGAAATTGAAATATCGCAATGCAAGTTTTGGTCTAATGAAAATCCATTTTTATACAACTTTAAATTCCAACTAATAAAAGACGGAAATATTGTTGATGAATATACTTTGCCTGCCGGAATTCGTGAAGTCAAGGTTGAAGGTAATAAACTTCTCTTAAACGGCAAAGAAATTTTTCTAAAGGGTTTCGGCAAGCATGAAGACTTTAGTGTAATTGGGAAAGGACTCTTCCTTCCATTAATCGTAAAGGATTTTGGATTAATGAAATGGTGTAATGCAAACTCATTTAGAACCTCTCATTATCCGTATTCGGAAGAACTGATGTCGTATGCTGATAGAAATGGATTTCTAATAATTGATGAAGCTCCTGCAGTAAGTTTAGACTTTAGATATGTAAATGAAAAAACTATTGTGAACCACAAAGAGTTTATTAAAAGATTGATTGACAGAGATTTCAATCATCCATCTGTCATTATGTGGGCTGCGGGTAACGAACCAAACCTTGTGGGTGAAGAAATTTATTTTAACGGAGCCGGCAAAAAGTATTGGAAAGAAGTAATTGATTTTACAAAGAGTTTAGATACAACCCGTCCTGTTACCGTACCCAATTGTCAGCGTGTAGGAATTGAAGACCCCGTATTTGAATTTTGTGATATAGTTTCAATCAATAGATATTACGGATGGTATGAAAATCCCGGGCAATTAGATAAAGCAATTGAAATGCTTAGTAAAGAGATGGATGAAATTTATCTGAGATATAAAAAGCCGATTCTTATTACAGAGTTTGGAGCAGATACAATGCCCGGTTATCATTCGACTTCTGATCAAATGTTTACCGAAGAATTTCAGGCTAAGCTGATTGAAATGTACATTAAATTAATTGAATCAAAAGACTATACTATAGGTGAACAAGTTTGGAATTTTGCGGATTTTAAGACTCCACAAAATTTCAGAAGGGTAGTTCTAAATCTAAAAGGTGTTTTCTCTCGAGATAGAGCGCCGAAGCATGCAGCTTTTAGGTTAAAGGATTTATGGGGCGCAAAGAAAGATAAAGTGGAAGTTTAAAAGATGGAGTAATGGAATAATGGAGTAATGGAATAATGGAGTAATGGAATAATGGAGTATAAAACTTCCATTGTTCTAATAAGTTTTACAGAGTCGTAATTAGATATTAGCTAAATATAATATTTTATGTAAATTTCTTATAATAAAGACAGTGTTGTCAATATGATTTTTGGTTTAGCTCCGTTTGATTGGGTTATTATTTTAATTTATGTGGCTGTGATTGTTTATTTAGGAATCAGAGCCAAAAATAAGGTTAAGAATACAGGCGATTATTTTATGGCCGGTAGACGAGGGAACAGGATTTCCATGATTGCTAATGCGTTTGGCGCCGGGACGCATACGGATCAAGCTATCGGTGTAGCAGGCGCTACTTACCAAATCGGCTTAGCCGGAATTTGGTATCAATGGATGTATTTATTTGCCACTCCATTCTTTTGGTTAATAGCTCCTATTTACAGGAGAGTAAGATATATTACGACAGGCGATTTTTTTGAGGAAAGATATGGCTCTAAGGTTGGGGCAGCTTACTCAGTAATGGGGATTCTTTATTTTATTATGGATCTTGGTTTAATTCTAAAAGGCACCGGAACCGCCATAGAAGCGGTCACTCACGGAGCTATTTCTTCTCTTGCAATAATTATTGCAGTTACAATATTCTTTTTAGGTTATAGTGTTCTTGGAGGATTGGTTTCAGCGTTATCAATTAACCTGATTCAAGGATTTTTCATTTTAGTTCTCTCATTTCTTCTGATCCCATTTGCATTACATACAGGAGGCGGAATAGAGGCTATCAAAGCAAAACTGCCCGGATATATGTTCAGTTTTATTGCCCCAAAAGAAGTTACTCTGTTTTTTATTTTAGTCGTAGTGATAAATGGTTTAGTCGGAATAGTTGTGCAGCCGCACCACATGGCTGTAGGAGGCGCCGGTAAATCTGAAAAGAGCTGCCGCTCAGGCTGGACGTACGGAACATTCACAAAAAGAATTGTAACCTTGAGTTGGGCTTTCGTTGGAGTGTTTGCCGCAGCATTATATCCCGGATTAAGTCATGCAAACAGAGAGAATGCTTTTGGAATAATGGTAGCGAATTTATTGCCTTCCGGTTTAATAGGCTTGATGATTGCTTCTATGGTAGCAGCTGTTTTAGCCGTTTGCCACAATTATATGGTCGGCGGTTCGGCAATAATTACTAATAATTTCTATAAAAAGTACTTTGCGAAAAAAGATAAGCCAGTTAATGAATTAAAAATCGCAAGGCTTTCTGCGGCGATATTAGTTATAGGCGGTGTGACCTTTGCGTTAACAATCCCAAGTGTTATTCAGGGGTTGACATACACATGGTATTTTACTGCATATTTTGGTATTGGCTTTTGGATGGCAATATTTTGGAAAAGGGCTAACCGTTACGGATTTTGGGCAACTCTAATAGTAGCTTCAATTGTTAATCTATATACAGGACCTTACTTTTCATTTGGGCTAGGATGGAGCACTGCATATCAAATTGCTGCTTATCTACCAGCGGGGTTTATTGCAATTATTGTAGTAAGCTTAATAACAAAAAAGGAGCCTGAAGAGAAATTAAATCGATTTTATTCTCTTCTTCATACGCCAGTCGGGGAGGAATATAAATTAAAAGAAAAAGGAATTGAAATAATGTTGGAAGGGGAAGTAACGGGGAAGCCTCTAAACGGTGATGAGACATTGGAGGAAAACGGTCAAAGTTTGTTGTTGGTTGACCTTCTTTCACTGCATAAAAAATTTTCATTCAAGCGGTATAGAGAAGATATTACCGGCTTTAGCTGGGCGCTGCTGTTTGTACTAGGAATATTAGGAATCGGATTACTTGCAGCAAGGATAGGTTAGCCTAATCGAAGTTTAACTAATTCACCTTTTGCAATTTACTTGAAATTGGAAGAAGGTAGTAATGGAGGAGTGGAATAATGGAATAATGGAATGATGGAGGAATGGGATAATGGGATTGAATGGTATTTCTTATTATTTCATTATTCCAAAGGAATGTTTTTGCATAGGACAACTAACTAATAAAAAATATTGGTGTAAAAATGA
>JAJYSI010000281.1 GCA_021793635.1 Bacteroidota bacterium | reverse complement strand
AAATAAACGAACGCAAAAAAGCTGAAGAACAAATCAATGCATCCTTGCAGGAGAAATTAATTCTTCTTAGAGAGATCCATCATAGAGTGAAGAATAACCTTCAAGTAATTTCCAGCTTGCTAAATCTTCAATCCGGTTATATCGAGGATAAAAAATCACTTGAAGTCTTCCGTGAAAGTCAGAACAGAGTAAGATCAATGGCATTGATTCATGAGAAGCTTTATCAGTCTAAAGATCTTAACAAGATTGAATTTCCCGAATATATAAAATCATTAACTACCGCATTGTTTACCTCATACAATGCGGAAGCCAACAGAGTATTATTAAGAAGCGATCTTGAAGGTATATCCTTCGAGATCGATACGGCAATATTATGCGGACTAATAATAAATGAACTTGTTTCAAACTCGCTTAAACATGCCTTTCCACGCGGAACAAAAGGAGAAGTTTTTATCGGGTTAAATAAAACCGGCGAGAATAAATATTCGCTCATCGTTAGGGATAATGGAAAAGGTTTCCCTCCTGATCTTGACTTTAGAAAAACCGAGTCTCTTGGATTACAATTGGTGACAACCTTGACTGACCAGCTTGGCGGTAAAATTGAGTTGAAAAGAAACGGCTGTACCGAATTCAAAATAGAATTTAGTGCTTAGGACACAAACGAATCTTACTCACATTTTTATTTTCTTTCTATCCTATCACAATTAAATCTTAATTCAGTTTCTAATTTTGGCTGAAAATTACAGTAGTTTTTATAGACGACATTCTGAAAAATAATTTAAGATTGTTGAATCCAGGTCTATCGAAACTACTTTTATTAAACTCAGCTTAAATGAATTCAAAGAAAATAATCATCGTTGAAGATGAAAATATTATTGCGCTGGATATTAAGAAGCGCATCGAGTGCATGGGACACCGTGTCTCTTTAATAGTTAATTCCGGAGAGTCAGCAATTAACGCTGCTCTTTCGCTAAAGCCTGATCTCATCTTAATGGACGTTACTCTCAAAGGAAAGGTAAACGGTATTGATGCCGGAATAGAAATCTGGAATAGATTTAAAATTCCTATCATTTATATTACCGCTTACCTCGATGACATTTCAATTTTGAAATGCCGGCTATCCAGGTGCAATTTCGATGTAATAATAAAACCCTTTGACCAGGAAGATTTTAATAATAAGATTATTCACGCATTAGCCGCATAATTAAAAACTCTTCTCCTAAAAATTATAATCGATCTTAAAAACTACTTTTCTTCTTTCTTCGAAGCTTGGACTGCTGAAGAAAGCACCTTTAATCAAATGAGCATGATCTAATAAATTTGTAATTGCGATTGAAGGCTCAATTGTTGAACCATATCCAACCGCAAAGGTATAACCGCCGGATAAATTAAAAATCCAGGAAGGAGCAGTATGTGCGGCAGTGTTGAAGTCAAATAAGCCGGTATTATAAGTATAATTATTAACTCCGTTTGCCAAGCCTGATCCGTAAATTCCTACCAGATTTAAAAACCAATTATGCGGCTGATAATTTAATCCGACTACAACAGACAATCTTTGGTCATGGTCCAAATCAAAAGGAGCTGTTGAAGTAATCGGAGCTAAAAATCCGCCTGAAACCGGACCGATTCCGTATGCGTGAATCAATGCCGCATTCAGATAGCCTGAAAACGGTGTTTGGGGATCGCTGTAATTTAATCCCAACTCAATGCCGCTGACGTTCACTTTATTTATATTAACGTTGACTCTGATAGTGCTTGAGCCTAAGGCTTCATCATCAAGTCCGGGAGAAGAATCTTTATGGAAATAATCCAGCTTTACATTAAATCCATTAAGAAAATTATGAAGCACACCAGCTTCATAAAGATTATCCTTTTCAGGATAAGTAGGCAGTGAAGTATCTCCGACAGAGGTAGCAATTGCAGAAAGCCCTTCGATGTTGGTTGGGATAAAAAGCCTGTCGTAGCTTAAATAAAAAGTTGTAAAGTCGTCCGGGAAAAAGCTGATCTTCAATCTCGGATCAAATTGTGTTTGAAGATTTATAACCGGCGCTATATGATGGTCGTACCTTAAACCGGCGGCAATCATTGTCCATTCAAATGGATGAATATTAGTTTCGGCAAACAAACTGAAATCCGAGCCTGCGAATTTAGCATTGTTGGAAGGACCGTTTCCGAATAAATTATTGAATTTAAAATTATCATTTCCATTGGTAGCGCTTAACTCCATACCGACTGCATAAGCAAACTGATGAGATAAGTGCTTGCTGAACTTCAATCTTGTTCCATAAGTTGCAAAGCTTCTGTTCTGATTAACAGTATAGCCGGTTGTTGTATCGTTATTAAGATAAATCACCGTTTGGTCAAAAGGGCTTGTATTAAATTTCAGTCCGCCTTCTCTTACATAGAAGCCTGCAAAGAGGCTGCTTTGTTTATCCGGCTCATTTGAAAAAGTATGGTAGTAAGAAATAGTTTGGAAAGCATTATAGCTTCCCTGCGTATCATAATTTATTGCTACAACAGGATCGAACGGGATTTGAGTCTGTGTTGAACTATAGTTTAAGTTAGAAGTAAGATAGTCATTGTTCCCAAAGAAATAATCTAATTTTCCGTATAGAAAATAATCGAAGCCGTGGTCATTAAATAATTTTGTAACTGGCTGATCAATCCGGTGATCTGTTTCCTGACGTGAGCCGGAAAAGAAGTATCCCAGATTTCCAACATGATTGCTGAAAGAAATACTCTGCCCATTTGAGTTTAAGGCTTTAAACGCACCAACCTTTGAACCTAATCCATCATTGTTTGAGGTTAAATAGCTTCCGGCATAAGTTGATAAATTCATCTTGAAACCGCCCGGAGGGACTTGGTTTTTTATATCAATAATAGCAGCAGATTGACCTCCGTATTCAGCAGGGAATCCGCCGTCATAGAAAGTGATACTCTTGATAACCGAAGGATCGACGACTTCGTTTAATCCGCCGAAAACTCCAAGTGGAATTGGTATGCCGTCGATTAAATAAGAATATTCACCATGCTGTCCGCGAATATGAACTTCACCGGTTGTGGCTCTTACGGCACCGGTTAAATTTTCCTGGATTACTGTCGACATTTGAGCTTCGGGACTTGCGTGAAAATCCTGAAGCTCGAAAGTTTTTGCGCCTGTTTTTATATCAGTAAAGTTAGCAAGCTGATGAACCTTTTTACCGGTTACTACAATAGCCTGTAAGCCAATTGCGGTCTGCTTTAAAGGGATTTTTAAACTTTCATGATTCAAGTTAATTAAAACCGGCGCAGTATATGTTTTATATCCGATGTATTGCGAAGTTAGTGAATATGTTCCAGGCTCAACATCCGGGAAAACGGCTGTTCCTAATTGGTCTGTCTCTTTAACGTTGACAATTTTACTATTCTTCTTCAAGATTAAAGTGACTAATTCAAGCGGAGTATTTTGCGCCGAATCAATTACAGTTACTCTATAATTTATCTTGATAGTTTTTTTATCATTATTAATTTTATTTGCTGCCGATGCAATGCCTGAAAAAGAAATCAGAAACAATATAATTGCTGTACCGGCTGATGTTATCTTATGATTGAATAAATTCGTATTCATTAATAAAGCTCCTTTAGTTTTTGCTCTAATATGGAATTACGCAAGCATGTAATCTTTTATCAAAATAATTGTAAAACTGCTTTAATCTCTGCAGCTGCTTATCAGAAAATTCAGTTAAGATTACAGCTCATGCGTGATTGTAAACTACAAGCGATGACAATTCACCTAATAATTCTTGTGTGAAAAGCCAATTGTTATTTTTAGTTAAGATTAAACAAAAGAGGGAGGAGCTCTATGAGGATTTGAATTGTAATGGGGTACGAATATAAAAGTAATTTTTGCTATGGAAGGAAGATATTCTTCTCCGGAATTCTTTATAAATCCTAACACCGAAGAAAAATTATATACCAACAACGTACCGGCAAACTGCATTATAGTGCAATTATGCGTCAGATCTTCACGGGGATCCAACGGATTAGCACTTCCTTCATTAACCTGATTTACGAGCTTATAATTCCCGTTTTGAATATCAATATTATGGTAATGGAGAATAGACAGCCCAACCAGAAACAGGTAAGGTGCTAGCAATGCTGCCGTATATAGTCTGCGGTATTTTTCTAAAAATTTAAACATATAAGCATAACAAATATCATTCTTACGATCTATTGATCAAAATGGTTATATCTAGAAGGTGATCAAAAACATTTTAATTATTTGGTATTAAAAGCAAACTCTTACTTCGATGAAATAATGCAAGATAATCTTCGAGGCGAACAGACATATATAACTATGGATGGAACCGGAAGAAAAAGATGAATCAATATAGTAGAAAGAAATCCACGAAGTGGATGAATGTAAATTACTATGGATGAAATCCGTAGAAAAAAGAAAGAATAGGATACAGAACCACAAAGTGGTTCAATGAAGATCGCTGCATAATGGGAAAACAATACAAATAGCCTTCGCAAATTAGCGCAGCGATTTTTTAACTACTTTGTAGCTTAATCATATTATTTTTTGTACCCATTTATCAGGTGAAGATACGCTTGTAACCTTCCTCCTTAAATCGCGGCGAGGTTAGGCATAGTTAACTATGGATTCCAGCATTAAGTTATCCTTTATCCTCGTTTTTATTTTCCTTTAATTGAAATTTCAAACACTCTCTGCCGGAAGTTTTGTAGACTTCTGTTGAAGGCATCTGCTTTGTTTTAATACCAAAAATTTTACAACCATATGGAGCTTTAGCATCCCAGGTAATAATAAAATGCTTACATTTTCTGCAGTTAATTGACATAATGAAAAATAAAAAATTTACCGGTATGATTGAAATATAAAGTTACTAATTAAACAGACAGGTACAACGAAAAATTCATATTTATGGGTATTATTCAAATTTGAACCGAATCAAATCAGAAAGCAATCAGAAAGCAATCAGAGAGAAATCAGAAGCCAATCAGAACTATCAATGTGCGTGTTGGGTCATAATAAAAGGTAACCGAAGAATAATAAAAAATAATATTAATAAACAGGGGTTAATAGAAAAAAATAAAGGATAAAAGTAATAAGTTAGGTTAAGAA
>JAJYSI010000280.1 GCA_021793635.1 Bacteroidota bacterium | reverse complement strand
TGGTAATAGGTGGAGGAATAGCTCAGCAAGGTGTTTTAGTGAGCCCCCTGTGGTTAACTGCAGCATACACTCTTCACACTTTTGGAGAACTAAGTTTATCTCCTATCGGTCTTTCAATGGTTACAAAACTGTCTCCGATCAGATTTTCATCTATGCTGATGGGAGTCTGGTTTCTGGCTAATGCAGCCGCAGATTGGCTGGCTGGACAATTGAGTACTCTTTATCCTATTAACCAAAATGGTACAACATCAATTCATTACCTCCTTGGTTATGCAGTGAAAGATCTGCCTTCCTTCTTTATGATTTTTGTTGTTATGGCAGCAGTAGCGTCAATTATTCTATTTGTACTTTATAAGATATTGTTAAAGATGATGCACGGAGTTGCATAAAACTTTTTTATAATCTCCCTGCTATTGCTTTTATTAAGTATGGTGGGGATTTTTATTTCAACTATATTTGTATTAAATGTTCAGAAATTATTTCATATTAAACCGCTTTGTTCTTGAGACTAATGCTTCGCTTAAAGGTTACCGGATAATCTCAGCATTTACTCAAGAAAAAGATAAACTTCTATTTGAGTTATCAAACGGTATCCAAAATAAATTTATCGAGATCTCAACCTCCTCTCATTTTGAATATATAACATTGCGGGATAATTATTCTAGAGCTAAAAGAAATACTATCGATTTCTTTTCCAACCATGTTCCTGCAATTATTGCTTCCTTTGAAATCTCTGTTTCTGATAGAATATTAAAGATTCATCTTGAAGATTCTTCGATTTACTTTTTTATTAGAGGAAAATATTCGAATGTAATTATTATAGATAAACTCAACCGGGCTGAATTTTTTAAAAAACAAACAGATTTGTTTACATCTGAAATAGTAAAGGAAATTATCAATACAAATTTTATTTCACATAAAAACATACCAGAACTTAACTTCGAATATCAGAACGATTATTTCACTGAAGCAAAAAGTCGATTCCCTTTCCTGGGTAAGGAAATAATTAACGAAGCAAAGAAACGCGTAAGTTCAGTCAAAGAATTAACAGCTCCCATAATTTTAGAAAAAGTTATTGAGGAAACTTTCGAGAGTAAATTAGTAGTCTGCTTTAATGATTGCAATAATAATAGTAATATGCCTTCCGGTAGTGCAGAATTAACCATTGATTCATTCAGCAATGATTTCACACTACGTAAAGAATTTGATTCTGTTGTAACTGCACTTAATTATTTTCTTCAATTCAAATTTAGCCGCGATGATTATCTTGCTATTCAGAAAACTATTTCTAAATATTTATCCAAAGAATTTGAAAGAACTACCGAAAGATTGAATAATGCCCAATCAATTTTAAAATCGGAATCGAAAGAAGAGGAATATAACAGGATAGGTAATCTACTGCTGATAAATATTTCCGGAATGAAAAGGGGTATGGAGTTAATTGAACTTGAGGATGTCTATAAAAACGATCTATTGCTTAAGATAAAATTGATAAAAACTCTTTCACCTAAACAAAATGTCGACTATTATTTCGAGAAAGCTAAAAGTGAAAGAATTAAATTTGGACTTGCAAAAGAAAATATTAAATTTTTCAAAGCTAACTTTGATAAACTGAAAATTATTGAGGAACGATTTAATAAGTCCAAAACTATAGATGAATTGAATATACTTATGAAAGAATTAAAATTATCCGGGAAAGAATCGAACGATGATCATGATGAAATTAGAAATAAATTCAAGCACTTTCTAATTGAAGGCAAATATAATGTTTTCGTCGGAAAAGATAGCGCCAGCAACGATCTATTAACCGTAAAATTTGCAAAACAAAATGATTATTGGTTCCACGCAAGAAGCGTATCTGGATCACATGTTGTATTAAGAGTTCAGAGTTCAAAAGAAGGAATGCCTAAAAGTATTTTGAAAAAGGCAGCTTCCTTAGCAGCATTTTATAGTAAATCAAAAACCTCTGGAACGGCGCCTGTATCTTATACATTAAAAAAATATGTAATTAAGAAAAAGGGTATGGAACCTGGAAAGGTAGCCTTGCTTAAGGAGGAAGTTTTACTTGTCAAACCTGAGATTCCTTCAGGCTGTGAGCTTTTAACTAACGATTAGTTACGTAACTGAAGTTACTCAAGGGGTTATTATTACATAATGAGAAACCTCCGAGGTTTTCCTAAACCTCGGAGGTTTATACTGCACTTCTATTATACTTGAAACTGATTGCTTAAGATGAGTTACGTAATTGATTTTAGGATCGCTACAAAAGCATTTTTACCCGTTTCTATTACGGAATCATCCGGAAGAAATCTTGGATTGTGAAGCCCAAACTTCTCCCCGTTTGATGTCCCCAGCCAAAACATAAATGACGGATACTGATGCGAAATATATCCAAAATCCTCTCCGGTCATTTTATATCCGCAATCAATAAAATTAAATTCTTTTGAAAGTTTAGGTATAAGCTGATCGTATACTTCTTCATTAACGATGACTTCAGGATAACTTGCACCCTTTTCAGCATGGTACTTTACTCCTGTTATCTTTTGAATTCCTTCAAGTATATTTATAAGACTACCATAGAAATTTTGAGCGCTCTTATTTGACAAACCGCGAATTGTGCCCTCAAGTCTTGCGTGCCCGGGAATAATATTTCTAATTTCGCCGGCTTCAATTCTCCCAGCACCAAAGACAAAGGGCTCGGAAGTATTCCTTGGGATTTTGTCTACAGAATCAAGAAATAATCTTAAGGCATTAAAAGCATTCTTCCCTTCCTGAGGAAAGGCAACATGCGAACTTACACCTTGAAAATTGATATCTACTTCAAGAGAAGATGCAAATAACACCCCTTTCGTGCTTGCAATTGTACCTTGAGAATATTCATCCGTGACATGCAAAGCAAAAGCCTTAGTTACTGTAAATTGATTAAATACCCCTGTCTTAAAAAACTCCATCGCTCCACCTCCGCTTTCTTCGGCAGGCTGGAAAAGAAAAAGTATATTTTGATTAATTTTATTTTCTAAAACATAATTCAAAAAGCGATAAAGAATTGAAGTGTGAACATCATGTCCGCAGGCGTGCATAAAATTATTCTTAGAACAAAATTCAATTTGATTTTCTTCTTTTATCGGCAATGCGTCAATATCAGCTCTAAATAGAAGATAGCCCGAATTATTTACTCTGTACTCAACTAACAGTCCGGTTCGATATGGAGAATGAATTTTTAGTTTGGAGCTGTCCTTTAATTCTTCAATCGACTTCCTAAGTAAATTTGTCGTTTCAAATTCATGAAAAGATAATTCCGGATTCTGATGTAATATATGTCTTAATTCTTGTGGGGAAATAATTTCACCTTTGATAAAAATTAAAGTTCAAAAGTATTAATCAAAGCCTTAACAGCTTTTTCTTTATATTTTTCTTCAACGAGACAGGAAATTTTAATCTCGGATGTTGTAACTAGTTTAACCGGAATTCCCGCAAGTGCCTTGAAATAATCCGCCGCAACACCGCTGCTCGATTTCATACCTATTCCTACAATAGAAATTTTCGAGTATCCTGAATTATAGTCAATATTCAAATCTTTCATTCCTTTAAGAATCTGGGATAGCGCTTTGGAAATATGGGCCTTTTTATCTTCTATAACAGTAAAGGAAATGTTTAATCCGCCATTGCTAATAATAGAGATCATATCAACGTTAAGACCTTCCTTTGCCACTTTTTCAAAGATTTGATGAACTAGTGTATAATCAAGCGGAAGATTTGATAATGTAACTTGTGTTTGATTATCCATAACACTTAAACCGGAAACAACCGGCTGCTCTATATTTTTCTTCATAACGTAACTTCCTTCCTCTTCTGAAAAAGTCGAACCACAATAAATTGTTATACCAAATTTCTTAGCAATTTCTACCGATCTGCTGTGAAGTACTTTGGCGCCTAAACTGGACATTTCTAGCATCTCGTCATATGTAATGTATTTTAATTTCTTAGCTCCCGGGTGTATCCTCGGATCGGTTGTAAATATTCCTGCTACATCACTATAAATTTCACATTTCGCGCTCATAGCTGCTGCAAGAGCTACGGCTGATGTATCAGACCCGCCTCTACCCAATGTTGTTATCTCACCTTCTTCAGTTATTCCCTGAAACCCTGTTATAATAACTGCATCATCTTCTTTAAGGAGAGCCTTAATCTTCTTAACTCTTAAGTTTTTAATCCTCGCTTGATTAAAATCTCCGGTCGTCAATATCTCTGCCTGAAATGCATTAAGTGATTTACACTTAACGCCTATTTCGTTTAACGCTATCGCAAGCAACGATGCCGATACTTGCTCCCCGGTTGTAAGCAGCATATCTAATTCTCTTGGAGCTGGATTAATCGATATTTCCTTTGAAAGCTTAATTAGATTATCAGTAGTCTTTCCCATTGCCGAAACAACTACGACAAGCTTAAACTGCTGCTTAATCCTCTTAGCAATTTTCTGCGCAACCTTTTTCAGCTTTTCAGAATCAGCTACTGAACTACCTCCGTATTTTTGAACTATAATATTTTTCATTTCTCTATAACAGTTTTATTTTATTCTTTAGTTTACGAAATATCTTCTATCCATTTTTTGTGGCAAACTCTTGTGCAATCCTTTACAGCCTTATCTAATAACAAAAACGTAATCCGGAAAGAAGTGGTGGATATTCCCAACACCTCGATTTTGTTTTCCTCTAGCACATTTAAGGATTCTATAATAATTTTATTGTCCCGGTTAATTCCATCGCCTATTAAAGAAACAGCGCCTAATCCTTTTTCGATTAAAACTTCGTCGCCGAAATTATTGCTTAATTCATACTCAAATGCTTTACTGTCAATAATATTTTTCCCAGAAATTATAATTGATGCTTTACCTAAACCGTCCTTTTTATTGGACGTTGCATAGTTTAATTCTTTTATTTTATATTGTGTTTTTTCAACCAGCTTTAAAAACTCATAAATATTCTTTTGATTTTTGCTGCCTGTAAAAATCAACCTAATCAAATCGTTTTCATGAACAACTGCTTTAACACCTTTGGATAAGCCTGCCGGCATTAGCCTAACAATCGTTTCCTTTTCTCCGCCGGAAGATTTTCTCGCGTAAATAGCAATCTTAGCTTCCTTTGCAAATTGTACTGC
>JAJYSI010000279.1 GCA_021793635.1 Bacteroidota bacterium | reverse complement strand
CTCCAAGCTTTATTGAAGAGGAGGAAAGAGCAATGGTTCCAAGTTTATCGCCCTGATTATTAGCAGCTAAACTAACATTGTTAACGGCTTTTGTAGTATATCCTATAAAAGAAACCTTTGCGTAGTACTGTCCTGGTTTTACATTCTTGATTATAAAAATTCCCTGATCATTTGTAACTGCACCGTTTACAATTGTAGAATCTTTTGAGTTGAAAAGACTAGCATTTGCATACTCAACCGGCTTTTTTGTAGAGGAATCAATTACTCTGCCGGTAATCGTTCCTGACGGATTAAAATTTTCTCTTTTAAAATTTGGTCTGTATTGCTGACCAAATGTAATAACACTGAAAATTATTACTGATAAAACTAAAAATACTTTTTTCATTTTCTCTCCGTTACGAGTCTCTTATTATTTTTATAAATTCGGCTTTTTGACATCATTCCTAATTCTTTAGTTTAATAAGATTAAGCACATTTGATAAGTGGTAAACTGCTTAAATAAACGGCATTTTTTTCATTTGCCCTTTTCTTTTTGTGTAAATAAGAAACAAAATTTGTAGCAATTCCTAAAGCATTTGCACTTTTATTCGATAATATTATTAGGGGGAATTATTTCATTAAACAAATGGATAATTATGTGTAAAGTTTTATATGATTAAAGGTTTATTTTCAAAAAACGATGAAAAAGCTTTATTGACTTCTGCCAATAAGAAGTATAACCAAAGAGATTTTGGCGGCGCAATAGTAGATTATACAAGTATAATTGAAGGCAATAACCAGGCTTTTCAGGCTTATTACGGCAGGGCATTATCTAAGTACGCTTTGAAAGATATCAAAGGCGCCAAAGATGATTTCAACTTTATTTTGAAAAATGATCATGAATATTCCGGCAGGGTGCTTTTTTACCTCGGTCTAATCGCTTTGAAAGATGGTGAAGCCGATAAAAGCTGTGATTATTTTTTTTCTTATTTGAAGAATAATAAAGACGACGCCGAAGCATATTTATATCTGGCTAAAGCAAAAACTTTACAAAGCGCTTTTGATGATGCCATAAATTATTTGGATAAAGCGGTTGAACTTGACCCGGCTAATCCTGAATTTTTATTTCAAAGAGGCTCGGTTAAAATTCAATTGAAGGAATATAAAACAGCAGTTCTTGATTTTAATGCTGCGATTGAAATTAATCCCCGGCATGCTGCTTCTTATAAAAGCAGGGGAGAGGTAAAAAAAATTCTTGGTGATATTGAAGGTGCTAATAATGATTTCATCAAAGCTGTTGAGATTGAACCTTCTTTTATAAATGCAATATATAATATTGCATCATCAAAATATGATTTGAATGATTTCACTGATACCATCCTGTATCTAGACCGGGCATTGCAATTAGATGACAAATATGTCGACGCATATGTTTTGCGTGCCAATGCAAAATTTAAAATTGATGATCCCGACGGTGCAATAAATGATTTTTCAAAAGTTTTGGAAATTCAGCCGAATAATATAGATGCTTACCTTAATAGAGGCAGGATATATAGAAACTTGTGGGATGAAGAAGCTGCTAAGATCGATTTTCTGCGTGTACTTGCTCTCGATACAGGTAACAAAGCAGCATTATCAGCCCTGGTAGAAATGGAAATGGGAAATAAAAATTATGAGCAGGCTTCAATTTATCTAACCAAAATAATCGAAACAGAACCTCAAAATGATTCTGCATATAATCAACGGGGGATTACAAATTTTCTCCTAGGGAAAATAAACGAAGCCTCGGCAGATTTGTCAAAGGCTATTGAGATAAATCCTAAATCCTATGAGTCATATTTTTACAGAGCTAAGATAAAAAATAAGCTGCGCGATAATTACGGCGCTTTAGCGGATATAAGTTTTGCACTGCAGAATCCGGAGTACTTTGATGCTTATATGTTTAGAGGAATGATGAAACTTGAATCGAAAGAGGATTATGGAGCATCGCTTGACTTTTCTAAGGCTATAAAATTAAATCCTAAATCAACAGAAGCGTATTTATGGCGTGCAAAAGCCTATAGAAATATGGACCAGGCTAAAGACGCCGAACATGATTTATCGACTGCAATAAAAATTAATCCCGGATATGCCGAAGCTTATTTCCTGCGTGCAATAATTAATTTTGAGATTTGGGACTTTAAGCAAACCATAAAAGACTGTACCTCTGCAATTGAACTTGATATAAGCTACAAGGATAAACTCTTACCCCTCTTGGAAAAGGCAAAGCAAAAGATTTTATAAATTTTTTGTGATACCATTAACGTAGAAAATTTCGTCCATGTATTTATTTTGCCCTAAAAATTATCTAACTATTTGCGGAGAAATTTTATGGGTAAATACTTATTACTGACACTAATATTTTCTTTTGTTGCTATTTTATCATTTGCACAAAACAAAGATTCGGTTCTAACGCAATATTACAGCGGTAAGGTTGGATTTTACAATCCAAGTGACGGATTGAATAACGGCTTGATAGTCGGAATAGACGGGATAACCGAGTTCAATAAGTTAAATTTTTTCTTAAGTGGTGATATTGATTTCTATCCTAAGAAAACTATAGATATTTTTAATTCACCTAAACCTGATATTACGGATCAAACAATTTATCTTTTGCCTCTTCACGTTAATTTCGGATATAAAATTTTAGATATTAAAGATGCCGACACAAAATTTTATGCCGGATTTGGCGGCGGATATTATCTTTATTTCTATAGTGTCACTTATTCCGGAACCACCGGCGGAGGGCTGCTCGGCGGTGGATTTCCTACAAGCACCAGCGATTCTAAAAGCGGCGGTAATGTTTTCTTCTCCATTTTCGGGCGCGTGCTCATCGGCAAAATATTTATTGAGCCAAGATTTTATTTTGCATCCAAGAAAGATGACAATACTGGAGGCTATTCATTTACAGTTAATCCTTCCGGCTTTGCTATTACATTAGGATTTCAATATGGAAAATAATTTGCAAAAAAGTCGGCTTAGTTAATAAAAAAGAAATTTGCGGAAAAACGTTCCCAAGGTGGGAAAGAAAAAGTCCGGCTTAATGCCGGACTTTCTATTTTTATGTGAGTGATTCTTTAAGTCTTCTTGATACTGAAATGAAAAATCCGAACACCATTATCAGCACGCCTGTCCAAACTAAATTTACAAACGGCTTTGTACTTGCCTGAATTGTAAGAACCTCTTTCGGCTTTGCGGCGGCAGTGTTTGTATCATTAATTTTTGAAAAGACAATTTCCGCTTTCTGAGTATTCGGATCCATTTTCTGTAGTTTAATCCTGAGATTTGCATCCTTCAATTCAACCGGCACAAATTCGATTTGCCTGCCGGTCTTTTTCATTAAAGCTTGTACATTGTATGTCTTGCCGTCCTTTTCAACAACAAGCTGAGCACCAAGCTGAAAGTTTCCGCCGCCCATCATTGTATTTACATTTGGAGCGATGAACTTCTGATAAGTGATTTTGGCTCCGCCAAAATTTGTTGAGTTGCCTACAGAAAGTGAAACCGCCGGACCGCCGCCTTCAGTCTGCGAACCGTCATCATATCCAAGCGGTGAAAAATATAGATCTCTTGTCGGCATCGAATAGATCGCTGGCTCACGCATCAGGCTATTATTAAATTCTGCAATATACATTATAGGACTTACTGTAAAAGCATTATCCCCTTTAACGCATTTTATATCGAACGCATATTTAGTATTGTTATCTACTGGCTGGTAACCGGTAAACATCAGTTTGTAACCAAATGCTTCTTGAGGCTGATTTTTTACAAGGTTTAAATCCTTTTCTCTGCCGTAAATAGACGAGCCGATTACTCCTAACAAAAATATTGCAATGCCGATATGCGCAACATATGCGCCGAGCATCTTTTTATTTCCGCGGATAATCTTTACAGCAATTTCAAGATTTACTATCAAAGAGAATGTTACAGAAAATACCAGAAGCATTACAAGTATATCGCTTATTCCGCCGAACAAAATTATCAAAGTAGTTAATACGATAGATGCAGCAATCGACGGTAAAGATTTCTTTAACAGATCGTTGCTCTTTGTATCTTTCCATTTTAATAACAGGCTTAAGCCGTTTAAGAAAAAGATGATGATTGCAATTGGAATATGCATGGAGTTATAAAACTTAGCATTAACCGAGTGCCCGAAAATAGGAGCGGAAGTTCCTATCAAAATAATTGTTGCTGAAGAACAAAGAACAATTGAAGCAGTAAATAATGATAACTCGCGGGATAATAGTCCTTCATCGGTTTTAGTATGAAGCGTTAAATATTTCCATCGGTACGCCAGAGTGCCGAGACCAACCAGCAGGAATGTACCCACGAAAATCATTAAAAATAAATAGACGATTGTTCCCGGATTTACGAAAGAATGTACCGAAGCATCTCCAAGTACTCCGCTCCTAGTTAAGAAAGTACTGTAAATAACAAGAACATACATCATCGACATAAGAATTAAGTTTGTCTTTGCAAACTTTCCAATGCCGTCGCCTTTAGCCTGGCTTTTTTTCTGAACAAGTAAAGTATGAACACCTGCTACAGCAACAAGCCACGGAATAAAGCTGGAATTTTCAACAGGATCCCAAGCCCAATAGCCGCCCCAGCCAAGCATTTCATAAGCCCAGTAACCGCCGAGCATAATTCCTAATCCTAAAATACCAGCGGCAGCTAGAAGCCATGGGAATGATTGCTTAACCCAATCTTTATAATCGTTCTTCATCATTGCGGCAACTGCAAAGCAGAAAGGAACGGTTGACATAGAAAATCCGCTGAACAAAATCGGTGGATGAATCTGCATCCAGAAATTAGTTAGCTGAGGATTTAATCCTCTTCCGTTAATTACAAATTGCCCGACAGATATTCCGTTAGCGCTAAGTGCACTTACCAAGCTTGTACTCATTTTTACATATTGCTGGTTTGAAGAAGCGTCTGCGAAAAGGAAATTTTGAACGAACGGCAGATGAACCAAACTTGGATTTATGCTTTTTATTCCGATGAAGATTGGCTCTGCCCAGAGGTAAACGAACGGATTCTTGAACATCGGCGAAACCATTAATAATATAAATGAAGTAGCCAATGTAAATACGCTCATAACTCTTTGTTCAAGATCTCCGTGTTTAGATTCATATCTCTGT
>JAJYSI010000278.1 GCA_021793635.1 Bacteroidota bacterium | reverse complement strand
CGCCCTGAACATCAGAAGTTTCAACTTCTGTGCGATGATCTTTAACCATATTATAAGGATGAAAAACATAAGAACGTATCTGACTTCCCCATTCAATTTTCATTTTTCCTTTTTCAACTTCGTCTAATTCCGCTTCTTGTTTTTCTATTTCAACCTGATATAGTTTTGACTTTAAAAGTTTCATTGCGTTATTTTTATTTTGGATTTGAGAGCGTTCACTTTGACATGCAGCGACAGTTCCTGTTGGAATATGAGTGATTCTCACTGCTGTTTCAACCTTGTTTACATTCTGTCCGCCCTTCCCTCCGGATCGGAAAGTATCGATTCTTAAATCAGCTGGATTAATCTCAATTATGATAGTATCGTCGATTTCGGGAATTACAAACACCGAGGCAAAAGAAGTATGGCGGCGTTTGTTAGAGTCAAAAGGAGAAATTCTTACCAGTCTATGAACGCCGTTTTCTGCTTTCATATAACCATAAGCGAACTCGCCTTCGACTTCAATTGTTACGCTTTTAATTCCCGCACCATCTCCATCAAGAATGTCAGCTATAGACATCTTAAACCCGTTTTGTTCTCCCCAACGCAAATACATTCTCATAAGCATATCTGCCCAATCCTGCGCCTCAGTCCCGCCAGCGCCAGAATGGATTGTAAGGATGCAGTTCTTATTGTCATCCTTTCCGCTTAGCATATTTTTAAGTTCTACTACTTCAATATTTGCATTTAAGGAAATAAGTTCATTTTGAATTTCTTCAATAAGCGATTCGTCATTTTCCATTTCAGCTAAATTAATGTACTCTTCAAGGCTATTAGCTTTTTGGTCAATATCTTTCCAGAGATTAATCCAAACTTGCAAATGCTTTATTTCCAGCAAAGTTTTTTGTGCACCAATTTGATCATTCCAGAAAGATTCATCTGTAGTTTTGTATTGAAGGTCTTTTACTTTGTTGTCTTTATTATCGACGTCAAAGATAACCTCGAAGATTATGAATCCTTTGCTTGTATAAGTTTAACTGCTTCAATTCTTCATCAAACATTGTTTAATCCTGTTTTGTTTTTATTCTCTTTTATATCTCAATTTCCATTCTGAGCAAGGCGGCTGCTAAAGTTTTTCCCTGCGCATCATGTTTAAGTGACACAGTTCCTCCTCCACCCAGTGTGTTATGCAAAAGAAAATTTAATGCGCGTAAATTGGGAAGCTCATACCGTTCTACTTCACCAAAACATATCCCTTCAAAATGTTTTTTTACGCGATTAACTGTCAGTTGCTTTTTAATTATTTCAAATCCTTTATCGTCATAAGCGATTATTCCGATATTTGCGGCATCGCCTTTATCTCCGCTTCTTCCATGTGCTAATTCTAATAATTGTTTTTTCATTTTACAACTCTATTGATTTTACTTCAGGTTGAACTAATTTTTTAGGAATTAATGCAGGCCAATATGCCACTACCTCGCTTGGCTTTGGGCGCCCACCGGCAAACCCTGTTACGCTTGGAGGACCGGTTAATATTAATGGTGCTATTTCTTTCCCAAACCGCTCAATTGAATAATAATCTTGTGATCTAACAGCAACTCGAAGCATTATTTCATTTATATCTTCTTCATTATTTTCTTTTGATAAAGGTCCGTGGCAAGAATTGTAGCCGATAAATTCTGTTCTTATTTCATCAAAAGTAAGATTAAGATTTTCTAATCTTTTCCTCAATATCTTGTCGGCTGCTTTTGCTTTTGTTAAAGCCTGAGGCCATGAATAAGTCAGGCTTGCAGAAGCAGAATATCCACTTGCATAAGAGCAGGATACTTTATAGAACTCCGTAGCTTTCTTTCCTTTTATATTGAATACTTTTACCCGGTCGTTCCCTAAATCTTCAAGTTTAATTGAAGTAAAATCTGCCACGCAATCCGGTGTAATATATACTTCAGGGTCACCTATCTCATACAGAAGCTGTTCAGCAACGGTTTCAAATGATACTCTTCCACCTGTGTTTGCATGTTTTGTAATTATAAATTCGCCGTTTGGATAAGCTTCAGCAATTGGAAATCCAACTTCTGCCATGTTTGGAATCGACTGCCAGTCTCCGAGGAAATTTCCTCCGGATGATTGCGCTCCACATTCTAATATGTGCCCAGCCACAGTTCCGGCAGACATCAGATCATAATTATTTTTATCCCATCCAAATTCATAAATCATCGGAGCCAATGTTAATCCGGTATCGGTTGTTCTTCCAGTTATTACAATATCCGCACCCGCTTTTAGACCTTCAACAATAGGCAAAGCTCCAAAGTAAACATTAGCGCTTAGGATTTTCTCTTTAACCAATTTGATAGATTCATTAGTATCCATATTATTTAATTCGCTGCCGGAATTTATTATCTCATCAATTCTATCTTTGATATCATCTCCAAGTACAACAGCTATTTTCAATTTATCGACACCAATATTTCTGGCTACATCCAAAACAGCTTCAGCGCAAGTAATTGGGTTAACTCCGCCACCGTTAGTTATTATTTTTGTACCCTTCTCCTTACAGATTGGCAAAATTCTTTTCATCAGTTCGGGGATGTCTTTTGCGTAACCAAGTTTTGGGTTTTTATTTTTTTGCTTCTGTAGAATCGACATAGTAACTTCGGCAAGATAATCCATCACAAGATAATCGACATTTCCTTTTTTTACTTGATCGTACGGAGCATCAATTAAATCCCCCCAGAATCCTTGCCCAGACGCAATTTTAATTTTATCCTTCATCTGAGTTCCTCTCTGCGAATTATTTCATCCGCGATGTTTTCCAAATCTTTTTTGAGATCTGTTTGTTCGTATTTATTGTTGCCTGACTGGAACGTGTTGTTTATATCCAGCCAGATAATTCTTTTATCTGCTCTAAACCAGGTTAATTGTCTTTTAGCAAACCTCCTTGTATTTCTTTTGATTAATTCGATTGCTCTTTCAATCTTAATGTTCCCGTCCAAATAGGAAATTATTTCTTTATATCCTACTGTATTAAGAGCATTTAAGTTTCTGTCGAATCCTTTTTCAAGTATATTTTTTGTCTCTTCGACCAATCCAAGCTCTAACATTTCATCAACACGGCGCTCTATATTTTTATATAGAATTGGGCGCTCCCAATTTAATCCAAATTGAAGAAACTTAAAATCCGTTTGACGTTTATGTTCCTTTTGATGCAAACCAATTGGTTTGCCTGTCAAATGGAAAACTTCCAGTGCCCTAATTATTCTTTTCCAATTTTGAGGTAACATCTTAGCTGCGCTTTCAGGGTCAACCTTTATTAATTCTGAATAAAGGAATTCATTTCCATAAATTTTCTTTTGTTCAAATAATTCATTTCTATAGTCTTGATCAATATCGACTTCATCAAATATTCCATCAACTAGCGCTTTGATATATAATCCGGAACCTCCGACAACTAGGGGTACCCTATTTCTACTTAAAATATTTTTTATTACTAAATTCGCTTCGTTTTCAAACCGGCTAACATTATAATTTTCATCAGGTTCTAAAACATCAATAAAATGATGCTTTACCTTTTCTAAATCTTGTCTTGATGGTTTTGCGGTACCAATATCAAGGTACTTAAATATTTGTCTGCTGTCTGCAGAGATAATTTCAGCATTTAACTTTTCTGCCAGCAGCAGACTTAAACTTGTTTTTCCGGAACATGTTGGCCCGGTGATTACTATTATTTTTGGTTCCAACCTTCCCTTCCGATTAAAGGGACAAAGGAAAACTCTGGAACTGCTTGAATCTCAAATTCATCTTCCTCAGTTTTTCTAACAATATTTAAAGTCTGAGAATCCTTATTCCCTACAGGAATAACAAGTCTACCTCCAATCGCAAGTTGTTTTTTTAATGATGGAGGAATATTCGGAGAACCGGCAGTTACTATAATGCCGTCGTAAGGTGCAAACTCATCCCAGCCTATTGTACCGTCACCACATTTGGTATTAACGCGAATTCCCAATTGATCAAAAAGTTTTCTAGTAGCCGAGTAAATTTCAAATTGTCTCTCGATGCTATAGACATCAGCTCCCATATTATATAGAACAGCTGCTTGATAACCGGAGCCGGTTCCAATCTCTAATACTTTCAAATTTGGTTTTAGCTTTAAAGCTTGAGTCATAAAAGCTACGGTGTAAGGTTGCGATATTGTCTGACCGTATCCAATAGGCAATGCAATATCTTTATATGCATGATGCTTCATTGCCTTCGGCACAAACAAATGCCGTTCAACTTCGCCGATAGCTTTTAAGACGAAAATATCGGCAATACCTTTTTCAGATAATTTATCTACTAATTCTAAACGTTCTCTTTCGTACATTTACTAATAATATTTTTTGAATCTTATATTTAAAGATAAAATAAAATTTGATAATTGTTTAATTTTAAATGAGTAATAAAAATATAAGGAGCATAAATGCTTGATTTCATTTACGGCCCAATTCTAATTATGTCGATGAGAATTTGCGATGTCTCACTCGATACTATTAGAGTAATTTTAGTTGTTCAGGGGAAAAAATACTACGCCGGAGTAGTAGGTTTCTTCGAAGTATTGATTTGGGTTTTTGCCATAAGATTTATTTTTCAGCATCTTGATAACATACCTAATCTTTTTGGATACGCTACCGGTTTTGGACTTGGAAATATTATAGGCATTATTATCGAACAGAAAATTGGTTTTGGTTTTGCACAGCTAAATATTATTTCCAGGCATCTTACGGATGAAATTGCAGACACACTGCGAAAATCAAAATTCGCAGTAACTATTTTACCTGCTGAGGGTGGTGCAGGAGGTGTATCAGTTATAGTGATAATTATTTCGAGAAAAATACAAAAAGAGATTATAAAATTGATAGAATCAATCGATAAAAATGTTTTTATAACTATCCAATCATCACTTCCGCTAAGAGGATATAGACTTGGATCAAGAAAGTAATAATTAGTGGTTAATATTTTTGCAAAATGCTATGAATCCTATTATATTTAAGGCGCAAAAATTCGGAAAGTAATAAGTTATTTTGAAATTTTGAATGCGGGAATAGCTCAGTTGGTAGAGCGCAACCTTGCCAAGGTTGATGTCGCGGGTTCGAGTCCCGTTTCCCGCTCAAAACCGCTAATTTAGCTGATATAAATCCACGAAAGTGGATTTTA